>JAYSFH010000028.1:0-16344 GCA_041913405.1 Dongia sp.
TCAAAGGCGTGGTCCTGGAACGACAGGGCGCTTTGCAGATCACCGTCGAGACGCAGAGCGGCCGCGCGCTGGGCCTGGTCGTCTCGGTGACCCGATCGCAGTCCGGGGCCGGCAACGGCGACGATCAATCCGTCTGGATCGTGACTTTCCGCGACGAGAGCGCCAAGCGCGCCCTGGAATCGGCACGCGACGCGACGATCCGCGAGCTGCAAGCGGCGACCGCGGCGAAGAACGAGTTCCTGGCGCGGATCAGCCATGAGCTCCGGACGCCGCTCTCCGCCATCATCGGCTTCTCGACCATGATCGGCGACCAGAGCCTGGGCGCGGTCGGCAATCCGAAATACGTGGAATATGCCCGCGACATCCACAGCGGCGGCAAGCGCCTGCTGGAGCTCGTCAACGACATCATCGACATCACCCGCATCGAGGCCGAGCAATACGAGATCCGACCGGACATCTTCGAGGTCCGCAGCCTGCTCGGCGCCTGCTGCTTCGCTGCCCGCGAATCCGAGGCATGCGGCGAGAAGCACCTGAAGTTCGAGATACTGCCCGGTGCCGAGGCGATCCAATCCGACCGCCAGGCACTGGCCAAGGTCATTGCGAAGCTTCTCTCCAACGCGATCAAGTTCACCGGAGCCGAGGGCGACATCCTGCTGCGGGCGGCGCCGGCCGCGAACCGGACCGTCGTCTTCGAAGTCGTCGACAACGGCATCGGCATCGCGCCGGCGGCGTTGAAGAACGTGACCTCGGCCTTCTCCCAGGTGCGCGGCGGGCTCGACCGGCATCATGAGGGCGCCGGCCTCGGGCTCTATCTCGCCCACCGCATGATGCTGCTCCTGGGCGGCAAGCTCGAGATCGAAAGCCTGCCCGGCCAAGGCACCACGGTGCGGCTGTCCATCCCCGGCGCGCTGATCGAGACCTCGCAGGCGGCATAGCTGCAGCGGCGGCGGAGCCGGCGGTGTATGGCGTCGGCTAAGCCGTCTCGGCGCTCGCGCCCGCGGCGGCGCTCTGCCGGGCGCGGATGACGGCGTCCAGCAGCGACGCGGCGTTGTAGGGCTTGGCGATGATTTCGAAGCCGGCCTGGTGGACTTCGGCGGCGGGCTTGGCATAGCCGGTGGAGAGCAGGATCGGCAGCCAGGGGAAATGCTGGCGGACTTTCTGTGCCAGCTCGAAGCCGCTCATGCCGCCGGGCATCACGATATCGGAAAGCATGAGGTCGAAGCGCGCGCCGCCGATCAGCAGCGCCAGGGCGGTGCCGGCATTCGGCACATGCTGCGCCTGGTAGCCGATCATGCCGAGGATGGTCATCGCGGCAATGGCGACATCCTCGTCGTCCTCCACCAGCAGCACCGTGCCGGCGCCGGGCGCCATCGCGTCGTTGCCGGCCTTGTCCGCCACCTCGGCGGCGGTGGCGGCGGTGGCGGCGGTGCAGCGCGGCAGGATGATCGAGACCGTGGTGCCGATGCCGACCGTGCTCATGATCTCCGCGACGCCGCGCGCCTGCTGGGCGAAACCATAGACTTGGGAGAGCCCGAGGCCGGTGCCCTTGCCGATCTCCTTGGTGGTGAAGAAGGGCTCGAACACCTTGGCCAGCACCTCCGGGGCGATGCCGGTGCCGGTGTCGGTCACGGAAATCCGAACGTGATCGCCGAGCGGCCGTCCGTCCGCATCCTGCACCAGGCCGCCGACGCGATGGCCCGGCGCGGTGGCGTCGGGCGCAATTCCGTCCGGCAGGTTGATCGCGTGGACCCGCACCAGCCCGCCCGAGTTCATGGCGTCGCGGGCATTGACGCAGAGATTCATGAGGGCGAGCTCGAACTCGGCCGCGTCGCATTCGAACGGCCAGAGGTCGTCGGCGAAATCGGCGACGATGCGGATGTCGCCGCGGGTCGAGCGGCGCAACATGTCCACCAGCTCGGCGGAGCGCTCGTTGAGCGCGATCACCTCGGGCTTCACCGCCTGGCGGCGCGAGAAGGCGAGGATCTGCCGCACCAGCCGCGCGCCCCGTTCGGCGGCGCGGGTGATGGTGCCGGCGGCCTGGCGCTCCGGTCCTGGCGGCAGCCGGTCCTCGAGGAATCCGGCATTGCCCATCACCACGGTGAGCAGGTTGTTGAAGTCATGGGCGATGCCGCCCGCCATCTGGCCGATCGCCTCCAGCTTCTGGGTCTCGCGCATCGATTCATGGATGCGCTGGCGCTCAGCGACCTCGTCCTCGAGCGCCCGGCTGCGTTCTTCGACGCGCTGCTCCAGGGTCTCGTTCAGCTGCCGCAGCCGCTCCTGACTCTCACGCAAGGCGGCGTTGCGCCGCTCCAGCGAGCCGGCGAGGCGGGCGAACAGCGCGCGGGTCTCCAGGAGCAGCACCAGCAGGATGAAGCTCGCCGCCATCAGGCCGTAGATCCGGCCGGCATAGAAGCCGAGATCGAAGCGGCGCTGGTTCAGCATCGCGCTCAGGGCAATGTCAAAGACCCAGGCACACATCGTCACCATCAGCCAGATGTCGAGCACCGAATGCGCCTTCCGGCGCCAGAGCGCCAGCAGCGCCAGCAGGCTCAAGCCGGCGATGATCCCGACGACGACGCGGTAGGCCGTCGTATAGGTGGGCGGCGCGCCCTCGGTGATCTGCAGCAGGACCGGCATCAGGCCATGGCCGAGCGTGGTGAGGACTGCGATCGCAACCACTGCTGCCAGCACCGCGCCGACTGCTTGCGGCACGCCGGAGCCATCGGTCTCGGCATCGCCTTTGAGCGCGTAGGCCAGCACCATCAGTGGAAAGCCGCCGTGCCAGAACATGTAGAGCCAGACCGTGGTCTGCGTGCCGCCGCTCAGAAGTCCCGCCGGGGCCAGCAGGCCGGGAAAGGAGAGCAGATGGCAGAGCGCCATCAGGCTGGTGAAGAGATAGCCGCAGGCAAGGTATTTCAGGCCGCGCTTGCCGAGGATGGTGAACTGGCCGAACAGCAGGACCGTGGTGATGAGGTCGTTGATCGTGACCGCGGATTCATAGGCCGGGATGAAGGCGTCGATCGGCGCCAGCGCGGTCTTCGCGAAGGGCACGCAGAGCGCGAAGATGCCGAGCGAGACGACGAGAACGGTGAGCGCCAACCGGCGCTCCCCAGCGCTCGCCGGCATGATCGACAGGAAGATGCCTCGGTCTTGCACCATGCTACTGGAGTGATTGGTTGCGTTGATCCCCAGGGCTCGCGACGCCGCTCAAGCTATAACACGCAGTGCGTCCGATCGATGCCGAAAGGCCGGCCTCGAACTCGCATGCATGTGTGGGTCGCGATGGTAAAAGATGCGTTAACGCGCACCGGATCAAGCTGCAATCGCGGCGGCCTTCTCACCCAAAACCTGGCGAATGGCGGTGACTGAATGGGTGAACCGCGCGGCCCAGTTACCGCGGATCGTGATGAAAGGCACGCCGAGGTCGCGATAGGCCTGCTCGAATTCCGCCGTGCTGAACTGGCGCTTGTCGATGCCGTAGCGGAGCGGATCCGCCGCATAGGGCACGTCGTCGCCCATCACCAGGCGGAGGTCGTAGCGGCGCTCGCGGACCAGGCGGTCCACGAACGGATCGGCGTAGCGGTTGAGCCGCTCGGCCGCGATCTGGGTGCAGACGGCGTCAGTGTCCGAGATCAAGACTCGCGTCGCCTGCTTCGCCAGCGCGTCCTCGGCGATCGCATGGGCCTTGGCGATGAGGGGATAGTCGGTATCGACCGGGTAGCGGTTGCCCTCCGCCTCCAGGAACATCCGCGCCCATTCGGGGCACCATTCGGTCTGGAAATGCCTGGCGAGATCCCGGCAGAGCTCGGTCTTGCCGCAGCTCTCCGGGCCGACGACCGCGACGCGGGCAACGAAGCGCGAGCGGAAGGTCGGCATCACATAGGCCCAGTTGTCGAAGATCGCCTGCCGGACGATGGTTGCGGAGATCTGGATCGCGCGCCGGCCGATGTTGACGGGGACGAACCGGGCCTCGAGCTCCTGGGCGAGACGCGCGCCATAGGCATCGGACGCGAACACGAATCCGAAGCGGTCGCGGCCGGTTGCGCGTTGCAGCGTCCGGCGCCAGTCGGTCCAGAAATCCGGATGTCCCTCCGGCGCATCGGGGAGATCATGCTCGAGCAGCACGACATTGGCCTCCGGATAGGCTTCCTGAATGGCCGCGAAGCGGTCATCGGCGGGGATTGGATCGCCGCGTTTGGCGCAAATCACGATGGTCAATTCCCGCCCGCACCAGCCGTGGGCGAAGTCCAGGAGGTATTTGTGCCCCATGGTCGGCGGCATGAATCTCCCGATCACCAAGCCGGTCGGCATGCGTCCTCCAATCAGATGACTGACGATCAGTCTGATATAGGTCAGTTAGTGTAATTTGTCAACTAAGTTAGTGCGCGATTGCACCTAAGGCGGCTTTGGGCTAATCCATGCAGGGACATGGCAAAGCAGAATTCGAAATCCGCCGCCGCATTTCCGCGACCGGAGGTGACGGTCGACGTCGCGATCCTCACCTTGCGCCGGGGCGAATTGCAGGTGCTGTTGATGAAGCGCGCCGCGGCGCCGTTCACCGGCGACTGGGCGCTGCCCGGCGGCTATATCCATCCGCAGGAAGATGCCGATCTCGACGCGGCGGCGCGGCGCATCCTCCGCGACAAGGCGGGAATCGAGGCGCCCTACCTCGAGCAGCTGCAGGGCTTCGGCAATGCGAAGCGCGACCCCCGGGGCTGGACCGCCACCTTCGCCTATTTTGCCTTGGTCGCGGCGGAGACGCTGGAGCCGCAGCATGGCGCCAATGCCGAGGCAGTCGCCTGGCGCAACGCGACCGAGAAGCAGAAACTCGCCTTCGATCACGCCGAGATCCTGGCGACGGCGGTGACGCGGCTCCGCAGCAAGGTCGAATACACCTCGCTCCCCGTGCATCTGCTGCCGGCGAAATTCACCCTGCCGGACCTGCAGCGGGTCTATGAGCAGATCCTGGGACGCAAGATGGAAAAGTCTGCCTTCCGCAAGCGCATGGCCGAGGCGGATTTCGTTGAACCGGTTGCCGGCGAAAGGCGTCTGGCCAGCAATCGCCCGGCCCAGATCTATCGGGTGAAGCGCGGTTTCAAGACGGCTTTCTTCGATCGAACCTTATGAGCACACCCGAACCGCCCAAGGCCCATGCCCGGAGCCACGACGCGGAAGGCGTCGCGCAGCGCTATTGGGAGGGCATGGACCGCTCGATGCCGCAGAAGCTCGCCTTGATGGCGGGCCTGATGCTGCTCGACAAGGGCGCGCTGGTGGTCGATGCCGGCTGCGGCTCGGGCGCGGCGGCGTATTACCTCGCGCGACTGAATCCGCAGGTGCGCGTCGTCGGCATCGATCTCGACCCGCAGGCGATCGAGGCTTGCCGCAAGCGCTACCCGGCGCCGAACCTCTCCTTCCAGGTCGGCAATGTGGCCGAGCCGCTTGGCCTTGAAGCGGACGCGATCCTGAGCTCGTCCACTTTGCATCATGTGTTCACCTTCGCCGATCCGGCCTATTCGACCAATGCGGTGCGGGCAGCGCTCGCCGCGCATGCGCAGTCGCTGAAACCCGGCGGCGTCCTGGCGCTGCGCGACTTCGTGGTGCCGGACGATCCCGATGGGCTGGTCGTGCTGACCCTGATCTCCGGCCCATCATCCGACGCGCCGGCACAGATGGACGAGCCCAATCTGCTGCTGGAGTTCTCGCGCACGGCGCGGCCGCTCGATCGCAAGCTCGGGCCGGGCTTTCCGGTCGAAGAGCTGACGCCGCCGGCTGCGGGACGGCGGCGCTTTCGCCTTGCGCGCCGCAACGCCGCCGAGTTCCTGCTGCGCAAGGACTACCGCGCCGACTGGCCGGCGGAGCTGCAGGAGCAATACGGCTATTTCACGGTCGAGGCGTTTCTGAGCGGTTTCGCCGAGGCCGGCCTGTCCGATGCCCGCGCAGTGCCGGTGCTCAATCCCTGGATCCTGGCCAACCGCTGGGCGGGCAAGGCCGAGCTGCGCGAGGAAGACGGCCGCCTTGCGCCCTGGCCCGACACAAACCTGCTGGTCTCCGGCCGCAAGGCGCCGCAGGGTTCGTCGGTGCGCGTCCGCTGGCAGCAGGCCCTGCCTTCGGCCGGCTATCTCCGGGTCTCGCCTTGGCGGCACGCGCAGGAGACCGAGACCTGGACCATCGCCGAGCGACCGGCGCGCGCGGTCGAGCTGCTGCCTTGGGCGATGGCCGATGGGCGGCTGCGGGTCCTGGCGCGCGACGGCTATCCGCGGCCGATCGCCAGCGCTGCCGACCGCCGCCATCCCGGTCGCGCCATCGAGCCCATCGCTTACACCGGCGATCCTGCGTCGCTCGGCCCCCTGGTGGCGAAGCTCGGCCTGAAACCCGCCGCCGCACCGGTGCATCATCTTTCCTTCCTGCCTTCGGCGGGTGGCATCGCCGAACGTGCGGAGTGCTATCATCTCGAACTCGCCGATCTTCCGTCGCCGCAACCGGGCGCCGGCCCGCTGCAGCGCGCCGGCGTCGTCCGCTCCTTCGATGCGCAGGACATCCTGCGCGCCGGGCAGGTCGGCGCCCTGGACGAGGCGCGGCTGGAAGTCGCGACGGCCTTCCTGCTTCGCGCCCAAGGCATCGCGCTCGATGCCTGGGTCGGGGAAACCCCTGCTGTAACCGCAACGGATCAATTCGGGGCTACGGACTTCGCCGCTTTGCTGGCGCGAAGCGATGTCGGCTTTGCCGCCTGCACGGCGCCGCAGCGGCCATGGTTCGCGATCCGGCGTGGCTTGTTCAAGGATGCGGATGCGGCCGGTAACGCGGTCGACGCGGTCAATCTGGAATGGGCCGAGCCCTTCTCCGGCTCGCCGGCCAGTGCCTCGATTCTCGCGGTTGCAAAACGGACCGACGGCGCGATCCTGGTCGGCATCGAGATGCGCGCGTTGCCCGCGGCTCAGGTGCTCACCGGGAATGCGCTGTTGCCCTGTCTGCCGGCCTGGCGGCTTCCGACTCGTGCCCTCGGCCCCGCGGGGGCGCGCGAAATGCTGGCGAAACGACTCGATCTCGCGGAACAGGCGAGCCTCACGGCCTTGGGCGGCGGCTATTTCTCCAGCCTCGGCATCACCACCGAGCGTGTATATCCCTTCATCGCCGATGCCCCGAGCCTGCCACGCAAAATTACCGACGGCCTGGTTTTCTGCCGCTTGAGCGATGTCCTAGCTGCACCCCGCAAGATCGCCGATGGCCATTTGCTGATTTCTGCATCGCGGGCGGGACATCTGTTCGCCGCTGCAGCGGGCGGATAAGGAAAAACCCAACTCGACAACCAGGACGTTTGTCAGCGTTTGCCCGGATGCGCGGCCCTGTGCTATGCCCGAAGCATGGAACGCAGCGAAACCGTCGTCACGATCAACGGCGAGGAGCAGCGCCCGGCCGGGCGCAAGGCGCCGCGTGCCGCCGCGCGTGAAGGCAGCGCCCAGGACCTTTGGCTCGGCCAGCAGATTCGCGCCCTGCGGCGGGCGCAGAAACTCTCCCTCGCGCAGCTCGCCGAACGTTCGGATCTTTCGATCGGGAATCTCAGCCAGATCGAGCGCGGCGTGCGCTCGCCCTCGGTGCGCTCCCTCCAGCGCTTGAGCGAATGCCTGAAGGTGCCGATCGCCGACCTGTTCCAGACCCGCGCGCTGCCGCCGGCCGCGGAGCTCGGCACCATCCTGCGGCGGAAGGCGCGGCCGACCCTCAATCTCTCCAAGCACGGTTGCCACAAGGAACTGCTGACCCCGATGATGCCGGGGACGCTGCAGCTCTTGTTGGTGACGCTCGATCCCGGCGGCACCTCGGGCGCCGAGCACTACGTGCACAAGGGCGAGGAGGCGGGCGTGGTGATCGCCGGGGCGATGAAGCTCTGGATCGAGGACCAGGCCTATATCCTCAAGGAAGGCGATTCCTTCCGCTTCAAGAGCACGCGGCGGCATCGCTTCGAGAGCGCCAGCAAGCAGACCACCCGCGTGATCTGGGCGATCACCCCGCCGGTCTACTAAGTCCTCGTTCGGACACGGAAATCCGCCGCATCGTGCCGCAGCCGGCGTGAAACTCTTGTGTGGAATTTCACCGCTAGTAATAATGCTGACCAGAGCGCGCGGCTTCCGGCTCCAGGGGCGGCGCGGATAACGAACGGGGCAGCAAGACAGGGACGAGAATCATGCAAAAACATCTCTTCGGCGCGGCCATCGCGGTCGCGTTCACATTCGCAGCGGGCGCGGCATCGGCCCAGGAGAAGATCGTCATCTCCAACTGGGACGCCTATATGCCGCCGGAACTGCTGGCGAACTTCACCAAGGAGACCGGCATCCAGGCCGAGCTTTCGGTCCATGCCACCAATGAAGAGATCATGGGCAAGGTCACGGCCTCGGGCGGCAAGGGCTATGACGTGCTGTTCGTCTCCTCGCCCTTCGCCGAGGCCTTGCACAAGCTGGGACTGGTGGCGGATCTCGACCACAGCAAGATTCCCAACCTGTCGAACTTCTATCCGGAGGCGATGCAGCTGCCGCATGATCCGGGCCTGAAATTCTCGGTGCCCTATTCCTGGGGCACGACCGGTCTCTGCTACCGGAGCGACAAGGTCGGCACCGAGCCCACGAGCTGGAACGACCTCCTGAAGCCCAACGACACGGTGAAGGGCAAGACCACCATGCTGGCGACCGATCGCTGGCTGATGGTCCCGGCGCTGCTCTCGCTCGGCTATTCGATCAACACGCCGAAGGAGGACGAGGTCGCCAAGGCCAAGGAGCTGCTGATCGAGACCAAGAAGACCCTGCTCGCCTATGACGACACCACCTTCTATTCGAAGCTGGTCTCCGGTGAAGCCCTGCTGGTCGAGGCCTGGGATGGCTGGTGCAACTACGGCATCGCCGAGAACCCGGCGATCAAATACGCGATCGCCAAGGAAGGCAGCGACATGTGGGTCGATGCCATGGTGGTGACCGCGGCCAGCGAGCACAAGGACGCGGCACAGGCCTTCATCAACTACATCCTCCGCCCCGAGGTGCACCGCTGGGTCGCCGAGAACATTTTGTACAAGGTGCCGAACAAGGCGGCGATGGACGGCCTCGACCCGAAGCTGATCCAGCAATACCCGAACCTCGGGATCACGCCGGCGGAGCTCTTGAAGTTCGAGCAGATGCGCGACCTCGGCGACGCGCAGAAGCTCTGGTCGAAGACGGTGACCGAGATCACGTCCTCGAATTGAGAAACTTGGAAGGAATGCGTCACCCCCGGGCTTGACCCGGGGGTCTCGTGCCGGATTATGCGATGACCTCCCGCCGCGCTCTCCTTCTCGGTCCCGGCCTTGCCTGGCTGACCGCGCTGCTGATTCTCCCTTGCGCGCTGATCTTCGTGCTCGGCTTCTTCGAGCGCGGATTCTATGGCGGGATCGACTACACCTTCACCACGGAGAATTTCGTCCGCGCCGCCGATCCGCTTTACGCCGGAATCTTCCTCTATTCGGCGCGGATCGCATTGACCGCCGTCCTGGCCTCTCTGCTGCTCGGCTATCCCGCAGCCTATTGCATCGCCAAGCAGCCGAAATCGCGGCAGATCCCGCTGCTGATCCTGGTGATGATGCCGTTCTGGAGCAACTATCTCATCCGCACCTATGCCTGGATCGTGCTCCTGAACCGCGAAGGCCTGATCAACAGCGCGCTCGCCAACGTCGGCGCGATCGCCGAGCCCCTGCCGCTGCTCTACAACGACTTCGCGATCGTGACCGGCCTGGTCTACGGCTATGTGCCGTTCATGATCCTGGCGCTCTATTCCTCGATCTCGAAGCTGGGGCCGGAGCTTGCCGAAGCCTCCACCGATCTCGGCGCCGACGGCTTGCGCACCTTCCTGCGCATCACCTTGCCGCTGACGCTCCCCGGCATCGCCGCCGGCTCGGTCTTCGTCTTCGTGCTCTCGATCGGCAATTTCGTGACGCCGGATCTCCTGGGTGGCGGCAAGCGGACCATGCTCGGCAACTTGATCTATGACCAGTTCCTGACCGCGCGCGACTGGCCGTTCGGCGCGACCCTTGCCTTCCTCCTGGTCGCCCTGATGATGCTGCTCCTCACATTGCAGGCGATCTTCGTCCATCGCGCCACCGGCAACGAAGAGGCGCGGGCATGAACACGACCCAGCGCTGGCTGCGGGCGCATCTCGGCCTGGTCTATCTCTTCCTCTACGGTCCGATCGTCGTCTTGATCGTCCTCTCCTTCAACCGCGCCGGATTGCCGACCGCCTGGACCGGATTCTCGACCGAGTGGTACGGCAAGCTCGCCGCCAACGCCAAGATCCTGTCCGCCGTGCAGAACTCGCTGATCGTCGCCTTCGTCTCCACGATCATCTCGACCGTGATCGGCACCTTGCTGGCGATGGGCATGGAGGAGCGCCGGCCGCATCCGGCCTTGGAGGCGCTGGTGGCGGCGCCGATGATCATCCCGGACATCGTGCTGGCCATCGCATTGCTGTCCTTCTTCTCGCTGCTGAAGATGACGCTCGGCCTGCATTCCATCATCCTTGCCCACGCGGTCTTCAACATCGCCTTCGTCTGCACCGTGGTGCGGACGCGGTTCAAGCATTTCGACCGATCCATCGTCGAAGCCTCGATCGACCTCGGCGCCAACCAGTTCACGACCTTCCGCCGCGTGACCCTGCCGGTGATCGCGCCGGGCGTGATTGCCGCCGCCTTGCTGGCTTTCACGCTCTCGATCGACGAGTTCATCATCGCCTATTTCACCGCGGGCGCCGGCTCCAGCTCGACCACCTTCCCGATGCAGATCTACGCCATGATCCGCTTCGGGGTGACGCCGGAGATCAACGCCGTCGCGACCATCGTCATGGGAGTTTCCTTCGTGTTGGTGTTCCTCTCGCAGCGCCTGAACCGCGAGGCCGCATGAGCGCGTTGCTCGAGATCGAAGGCGTCGCCAAGAGCTTCGGCACGATCCGTGCGGTGGATGGCATCGACCTTGGCGTGGCGCGGAACGAGTTCTTCGCGCTGCTCGGGCCCTCCGGCTGCGGCAAGACCACCTTGCTGCGCCTGATCGCCGGTTTCGAGCATCCGGATCGCGGCACCATACGCCTCGACGGCATCGACATCACCGCGATGAAGCCGAACAAGCGGCCGATCAATCTCATGTTCCAGTCCTATGCGCTGTTCCCGCATATGACGGTCTTCGCCAACGTCGCTTACGGCCTGGAGATGGAAGGCCTGCGCGGCACCGAGCTGAAGGCGCGGGTCGAGCAGGCACTGGGTCTCGTCCAATTGAGCGACCAGGCCGCGCGCAAGCCGCATCAGCTTTCCGGCGGGCAGAAGCAGCGGGTCGCCTTGGCGCGCGCCCTGGTCAAGCGGCCGAAGCTGCTGCTGCTGGACGAGCCTCTGGGCGCGCTCGACAAGAAGCTGCGCGAGAAGATGCAGATCGAGCTGAAGCGGCTGCAGCAGGAAACCGGCATCGCCTTCCTGGTCGTGACCCATGACCAGGAGGAGGCGCTGACCATGGCCGATCGGATCGCGCTGCTGAATCATGGCAAGATCGCGCAGTTGGGCAAACCGCGCGATCTCTATGAGCGGCCGGACAGCCGCTTCGTCGCGGATTTCGTCGGGCAGATGAACTTCTTCGAAGGCCGGCGCCGCGGCGGCGGATTCGAAGTCGCGGGAATCGGCCTGCTGCCGGCACAGGATCTCGACAGCGTGCCGGACGGCTCGGCCGCCAGCCTGGCGGTGCGGCCGGAGCGGATCGTCCTGTCCGAGACCGCGCAGCCCGGCGGCCTGGCGGCCGAAGTCGTCGGCTCCGCCTATATGGGACAGGACATGATCGTGCATCTGGCGCTGACGGGGAGCGGCTTGCCGCTGGTGGTGCGGCTGCCGGCGGCGCACGGCCTCGCGGCGGGCGTGGAGAACGGGCGCAAGGTCCATTGCAGCTGGGCGGCGGAGCATGCGCGGCTGCTGGTGAAGTGACGCAGCTTTCGACTATTGTGGCGGCCCGCCAGGGAATGAACCGGGGCGGGCCAAAGGGGAGACCGAATGGGTAAGACGATCGTGCTGTTTCCGGAGGCCGCCTTCGGCCCGGCGCTGAACTGCGTCGGCATCGCGCAGAAGCTGAAAGCCGAGGGCCATAACCCGGTCTTCGTCTGCGACAAGGGCTTCAAGGGCGTCTTCGCGAAATACGGCTTCGAGGAGAATCTGGTCGATATGTCGGGCGGCATGTCCGACGAGGAGATCGCCAAGTTCTGGGCCAATTTCATCGCCGAGAAGCAGCCGCATTTCCGGCTCTCGCCGATCGACCAGCTGCCGACCTATGTGATCCCGGTCTGGGAAGCGATCGTTGACTCTGCGGTGATCGCCGAGGACGGGTTGAACGCGCACCTGCAACGCATCAAGCCGGACCTGGTGGCGGTCGACAACGTGATCCTGTTTCCGGCGATCAAGCGCGCCGGCTGCCCCTGGGTCCGGATCATCTCGTGCTCGGAGAACGAGATTCCCGATCCCGACATTCCGCCGCATCTCTCCGGCTGCCATGAGAACGACAAGGCCGGCTTTAAGGCCTTCGACGACCGCTTCCTGGAGCTGGTGAAGCCGGTCCATGCGCGGTTCAACGAGTTCCTGGCCAAGGTCGGCCACGAGCCTTATCCGCTCGGCCAGTTCTTCGAGGCTTCGCCGCATATGAACCTGCTGCTCTATCCGAAGCCGCTCGCCTTCAAGCGCCGCACGCCCCTGGACCCGAAGCAGTTCCAGTATCTGGAAGGCTGCGTCCGGGACGAAGGTCAATATGAAGTGCCGCAGTTCAAGACCAACAACGACAAACCGCTGATCTATGTTTCTTATGGCTCGCTCGGCGCGGCCGATGTCGATCTCTATAAGCGGCTGATCACAGCCTTCGCCAAGCTGCCCTACCGGTTCTTGATGAACGTGGGCGACTATATCGGTGAGTACAGCGACGTGCCGGGCAACGTCCATCTGGAAAGCTGGTATCCGCAGCCGGCCGTCATTCCGCATGTCGATCTCTTCATCCACCACGGCGGCAACAACAGCTTCAACGAGGCTTTGTTCTTCGCCAAGCCCGCGATCATCATGCCGTTCTGCTGGGACGGTCTCGACAATGCCGCGCGCATTCACGACACCGGCTACGGCGACCAGCTCCCGCGCTATACCTGGACCGAGGCTGAGCTGGCCGCGATGATCGACCGCCTGCTGAAGGACAAGGCCATGGCGGCCAGGCTCGCCGACGTGGCGAAACACATGCAGGCCGCCAAGGGCACCGACAAGGCGGCGAAAGTCCTGGCCGAGATCGCGACCACGGGGACTTACAAGCCGTGAGCAACCTCGCTTCCTCCGCCCCGCACATCACCGACGCGACCACTTTCGACGACCTCGCCGACTGGGGCATCCAGCCGGACGGCATCGAAGGGGTGTCGAAATCCTCCGGCCGCCTGCTTTACAAGCGGCCGGATCCATCGGTCGGCGGCAACTCGCCGGAGACCGGTCTCTGGGTCTGCACGCCGGGCAAATGGCCGCTCAAGATCCCGCGCGATGAGTTCTGTCATTTCATCGGCGGCCGTGCGACCTATGTCCGCGATGCCATTGATGGTGTGGGGGGAGAGGTCATCGAGGTCCGCCCCGGCACCTGTGTTCATTTCACCGCGGGCTGGTCGGGCGTCTGCACCGTCCATGAGACCATCCGCAACGCTTACATGCTGCGCTAGGAGCTTGAATCGTGACCACCACGCCTGTTCTCTACGACCCGAAGACCGCGGCACCCTTGAAGGATTGGGGCCCGGTTCCGACCATGATCGAGGGCCAGTCCATGACCTCGGGCGTGCTGCTGCATAAGGGGCCGAACGGCGAGAACGAGACCGGCATCTGGGTCTGCACGCCCGGCTACTGGAACTGCCACGTCACCCGCGACGAGTTCTGCCACTTCCTGCTCGGCCGCTGCACCTACACCCACGAAAGCGGCGAAGTCATAGAGATCAAGCCGGACACCATCGCCTTCTTCCCGAAGGACTGGAAAGGCACCTGCCGCGTCCACGAGACCGTGCGCAAGGTCTATATGATCCGGTAAAAGCGCGCGGGCATGACGACCGGCGGAAAGAATATCTCATGCTGACGTCCTTCGATCCATCTGCCGGCCAGATCTTTGCGGCCGGCGAATATCGCAACGTCGCCGGTGCTACGCTTGCCATGCGCAACGACCCGGCCGACCTGAGCTTGGTGGGCCAAGTCGCGCAATGCTCGGCAAAGGATATTGATTCCATCCTGGCCAGTGCAGCCGCCGCGCAGAGAGATTGGGCGCAGCTCGACGGCAAGAGTCGGGCCGCCGCCTTGCACAGACTGGCCGATGCCATACAGACGGCGACCACGGGCCCTGCTGCGGAACTGATGACCCGCGAAATGGGCAAGCCCTTCACTGAATCGGTGGGCGAGCTGATGAATGTCGCGCCTATCTTCCGCTATTTCGCGGAACTGGCGCGGGACGATGCGGGCTTCGTGGCCGCGCCGACCTCGCCGGGCGCGCTGCAATATGCCAGATATCATCCCTATGGCGTCAGCGCCCATATCGTCCCGTATAATTTTCCGATCATCCTGATGGCCTTCACCGTCGCGGCCTCCCTCGCCGCTGGCAATGCGGTCATCGTGAAGCCGGCGCCGGCCGCGAGCCTTTGCACGCTCGCTTTCATGGAGCATTTCAAGATTCTCCCGGCCGGTCTCGTTGCCTGCGTGACCGGCGGCGCGGAGACGGCGATGGCGCTGGTCGAAGATGATCGCGTGGGTGTCGTCGCCTTTACCGGCAGCGTCGAGGCCGGCAGGCGCGTCGCGGCAGCTTGTGGCGAGCGGCTGAAGCCCTGCGTCATCGAAGCCGGCGGCAGCGATCCGCTCATCGTCATGGAAAGCGTCGATACAGAAGTTGCCGCGGCGGCGGCAGTGACCGCCGCTTTCCACCTCTCCGGCCAAATCTGCACCTCCACCGAGCGGATTTATGTCCATGCGGAGGTGCACGATGCCTTCGTCGAAGCCATGGTGAAGCGCACCAAAGCCTTACGCGTCGGTCCAGGCCTCAAGAATGTCGAAATCGGCCCGTTGGTCAGCGAGGCGGCGCGCGACAAGGTCATGGGCTTTGTCGATCAGGCCGTTCGCGAAGGCGCCAAGGTCGTATGCGGGGGGCGCATCCCACCGGCCTTCAATACCGGCTGGTTCTACGAACCGACGATCCTGACCGGTATCCGGCCCGAGATGTCGATCCTTCAGGCGGAGATGTTCGGGCCGGTGGCGCCGATCATCAAGGTCGAAGATTTCGAGGAAGCCGTCATTCTCGCCAACAAATCCCCCTTCGGCCTCGGCGCCGCGCTCTATACCGGGCGGCTCGACGAGGCGATGGCGGCGGCGGACCGGCTGGAATCCGGCATGGTCTGGATCAACAACGTGCTGGGCGACAACGACGCGCTGCCCTTCGGTGGCTGGAAGCTATCGGGCCTCGGTCGAGCCCTGAGCCGGCTCGGCCTCAACGCCTTCCGCCGATCCAAGATGGTGATGCTCGATCCCAAGGCCGAGCTGCAATCCTGGTGGTATCCCTATTCCGACGATTTCTACGCCGAGCGCGGCGGGCGCTGGAGCTGATGCGGCACCTCTATCACCCGTCCTCGATCGATCCTGCAACGCCGGCGCCGAGCTGGTGGCGGGATTCCGTCACCGCGCCGCCCGCCCAATACGCGCCGCTGCAGGGTGAGGTCGAAGCCGAGGTCGCGATCATCGGCGGCGGCTATACCGGGCTTTCCGCCGCCTATCACCTCGCCAAGGATTTCGGCATCAAGGCGGTGGTGCTGGAACGGGCCCATCCCGGCTGGGGTGCTTCAGGCCGCAACGGCGGCTTCTGCTGCATGGGCGGCTCGAAGCTCGGCTGGAAGAAGATCATCACCACCTATGGGCTCGAGGAGGCGCGCGCCTTCTACCAGGCCCAGGCGGATTCGGTCGGGCTGGTGGCGGATCTGCTGGAAGCGGAAGGGATCGACGCCGATCGCACCGGCGCCGGCGACATCGCGCTGGCCCACCGCGAGTCGATGGTGGCGGAGCTCGGCACCGATGCGAAGTTCATGGCGAATGCCTTCGGCGCAAAGTCCACGCTGATGGACCGCGACGGCCTGAAGGCGCGCGGCCTGGCCGGTCCGCATTTCCACGGCGGCGTCGCCGGCGAAGTTGGCTTCGGCCTCAATCCCTACAAGTACGTAACCGGACTGGCGGAGGCGGCTGCGGCGCGCGGCGCGACCCTGACGTCGCAGAGTCCCGTCATCGGCTGGAAGCGCGAGGCCTATGGCCACCGGCTCACGACGCCGCAGGGC
>JAYSFH010000029.1:0-10936 GCA_041913405.1 Dongia sp.
CACGTGGTGAAATGCAGTGCTGAGGTGAAAGCTCGCGATGAGCCCGACGGCGGTGATCAGCAGCGCGGTCAGCCATCCGATCGCCGGCCCAGCCAGCAGGAGGGTTCGAAGTGAAAGCCGCTGCATGATGAGCCCCTGAATGCGCAGTTTGGAATCAAAGTGCGGCCACTTGTGCGGCCGCATCGCCGGTCAGCTAACCGCGAAAGCTTTGATTTTGAGTTAAGGCAGCGAGCACGGTCGCTGATCTTGCACAACGCCGTATGCCGGGTCTGAGACTGGCGTCCCAGGAATTCGGGTTTAAGCCGCATTTGGGAACGGGATCGCGGTCCCGTTCCCAAAATGCATGCCGACAGTCTCTGGTCTGATCGCAGAACTCTGTCAGCGAATTGTCAGGCTTTGCCGACGTCCTTGGCGGTCAGATCGAGCGCTTGCTTCGTCAACCCGGCCCATTCGTCGATGTCGGCCTTGGTCCAGGTCAGCGGCGGTGAGATCAGCATGGTGTCGCGGGTCGCCCTCATCACCAGGCCGAGCTTGAAGCAATGGTCGCGGCAGATCGTGCCGGTGTCGCCGACCGGCTCGAAGGTCTTGCGCGCCTTCTTGTCCTTCACCAGCTCGATCGCTCCCATGAGCCCGAGGTTGCGGACTTCGCCGACCAGCGGATGGTCGAGGAATTCCTGCATTCTCTTGGCGAGATAGGGGCCGGTCTCGTTCTTCACCCGATCGACCAGCTTCTCGTCCCTCATGATGCGGATGTTCTCGATCGCCACCGCGCAGGCCACAGGGTGTCCGGAATAGGTGAAGCCATGGGCGAAGTCGCCCATCGATCCCAGCACATCCGCGACCCGATCCCCGACCATGATCGCCGAGAGCGGGATGTAGCCGGAGGTGATGCCCTTGGCCAGGGTCATGAAGTCGGCCTCGATGCCGTAGTATTCCGAGGCGAACCAATGGCCGGTGCGGCCGAAGCCGCAGATCACTTCATCCGCGATGAGCAGGATGTCGTGCTTCTTGCAGATCTTCTGGATTTCCGGCCAATAGGTCTCGGGCGGGATGATGACGCCGCCCGCACCCTGGACCGGCTCGCCGATGAAGGCCGCGACGTTCTCGGGCCCCAGTTCCTGGAGCTTATCCTCCAGCGCCTGGGCGCAGAGCTTGCCGAAGGCGTCCGGCGTCATGTCGCCGCCCTCGCCGTACCAATAAGGCTGGCGGATATGCACGAAGCCCGGCAGCGGCAGGTCCGCGAGCTCGTGCATGTAGCTCATGCCGCCGAGCGACGCCGCCACCATGGTCGAGCCATGATAGCCGTTGGTCCGGGCGATGATGGTCTTCTTCTTCGGCTGCTTCTTCAGGTTCCAGTAGCTCCGCACCATGCGCACGATGGTGTCGTTCGCATCCGATCCCGACTGGCCGTAGAAGACGTGGTTGAACTGCTTCGGCGTCATGTCGATGAGGACGCGGGAGAGCTCGGCCACCGGTGGGTGGGTGGTCTTGAAGAAGGTGTTGTAGTAGGGCAGCTCGAGGAGCTGCTTGTAGGCGACCTCGGCGATAGATTTACGGCCGTAGCCGACATTGACGCACCAAAGCCCGGCGAAGGCGTCGAGCAGGCGGTTGCCTTCGGAATCGATCAGATGCGTGCCCTCGGCCTTGGCGATGACGCGCGGGCCGACCTTGTGCAGCTGGGCATGGTCGGTGAACGGATGGACATGGGCGCGGTCCAGCGCCTGCCATTCGCGGGTCGAATTGCGTGCGGGTTGTGCAGACATAACGGTGTTCCTTCCTGAGTTTGTCGCGCGGCATCAGCCGCAGGTTCCGCGGAAGGAAGGCTTCACGGATTGAAGTTGATCCGCGCGGTCAGGACCAGGAGCTCGTATTTCGTGACGGACACAGCGACCTCCTACACGTTGAGCAGCAGATGCTCGCGCTCCCAGGAGCTGATGACGTTCTGGTAGGCCGCGAGTTCGGCGGTCTTCACGACATAGAGCGCCTGGATGAACTTCTCGCCCAGCAGGCTCTTGATCGGCTTGCAGGCCATGAATCGGCTCAAGGCCTCATAGGCGGTCTTCGGCAGGGTATGCGGCATGCGATAGGCGCTGCCTTCGATCTGGTTGGAGGGCTTCAGCCTTTCCGTCATGCCGATGTAACCGCAGACCAGGGTCGCGGCCATCGCGAGATAGGGATTGGCGTCTGCGCCGGCGAGCCGGTTCTCGATCCGCCGTCCGGCCGCGTTGGAGACCGGCACCCGCAAGCCGCAAGACCGGTTATCGATGCCCCATTGCACGTTGATCGGCGCGTCGAACTGCGGCTGCAGCCGGCGATAGGAGTTGATGTTCGGCGCCAGCATCGGGATCACCTGGGGCAGATAGCGCTGCAGCCCGGCGACATAGGAGCGGAACAGGGCGGTGTCGCGGCCCTTGGAATCGGCGAACAGGTTGCGGTTGGTGCGCTTGTCCGTCACCGATTGGTGGACATGCATCGAGCTGCCCGGCTGGTTGGCAAGCGGTTTCGCCATGAAGGTGGCATAGACGTTGTGCTTCAAGGCGGCATGGCGGACCGTGCGCTTGAAGAGAAACGCCTGGTCGGCGAGCTCGAGCGGGTTGCCGTGGTTGAAGTTGATCTCCATCTGGGCCGATCCGGATTCATGGACCAGCGTGTCGACGTCGATCTCGGAGACCTCGCAGTAGTCGTAGACGTCCTCGAAGATGGGGTCGAACTCGTTCACCGCGTCGATGCCATAGGCCTGGCTGCCGGTTTCCGGGCGGCCGCTCTTACCGACGGGGGGAAGCAGCGGCAGGTCAGGATCGGTGTTGGGCTGCACCAGGTAGAACTCGAGTTCCGGCGCCACCACCGGCTTCCAGCCCTTGTCGTCATAGAGCTGCAGCACGCGCTTCAGCACATAGCGCGAGGCCATCTCGACCGGCTTGTCGTCGCCATCATAGGCGTCGTGGATCACCTGCGCGGTCGGGCTTTCATACCAGGGGACGATCCGCACGGTGTCGGAATCCGGGCGCATATAGACGTCGGGATCCTCGTAGGAGCCGACGCTGTCCTCATCGACGTCCGGGTATTCGCCGGTCACCGTCTGCAGGAATACGCTGGTCGGCAGGCGCAGGCTCTCGCCCTTCGAGCTCTTGATGAACTTGCGAGAGGGCAGGATCTTGCCGCGCGGGATCCCGTTGATGTCCGGGACCAGGCACTCGACCTCGTCGACCTTTCGCTCGGTCAGCCAATCTTCCAAATACTTCATAAAATGACCGTTGGTTTGCCAAACTGAGCCGGCGACGGAATGGCCCGGGCCTGTTATCCCGGTCGTCCCCGGCGGGCCGGAGACTAGCCCAGATTCGGGCGCCCTGGCAAAGGGCGCCAACCCGCTGAAATCCGCGGAAATAGGGCATTTCCGTTACCGTTTGATACGATCAGGTCGGTTGAAACCGCCGGCCGATCCAACTACCTTTTGCACTGCAGCAAACAAAGGAAGTGGAGAACCAGGATGCGTCTCGACGGCAAGGTGGCGCTGATCACCGGTGCGGCCAGCGGTATCGGCAAGGCGATCGCGGAAACCTATGCGAAGGCGGGCGCCAAGATCGCCATCGCCGACCTCAACCAGGCCGGCGCCGATGCCGCCGCCGCCGAGATCAAGGCCAAGGGCGGTCAGGCGATCGGCATCGCCATGGATGTCTCGGACGAGCAGGCGGTCGAGACCGGCACCGACATCGCCGCCAAGACCTTCGGCACGATCGACATCGTCATCTCCAACGCCGGCATCCAGATCGTGAAGCCGGTGCACGAATTCCCCTTCGCCGAGTGGAAGAAGATGATGGGGATCCATCTCGACGGCGGCTTCCTGATCACCAAGGCCGCGATGAAATACATGTACAAGGACAAGCGCGGCGGCACGATCATCTACATGGGCTCGGTGCATTCCCACGAAGCCTCGAAGCTGAAGGCGCCCTATGTCGCGGCCAAGCATGGCTTGCTGGGTCTCGCCCGCGTGGTGGCGAAGGAGGGCGCCGAGTATAATGTCCGCTCCCACGTGATCTGCCCGGGCTTCGTGCGCACGCCGCTGGTGGACAAGCAGATCCCGGAACAGGCCAAGGAGTTCGGGATCACCGAGGACCAGGTGATCAAGAACATCATGCTGAAGGACACGGTGGACGGCATCTTCACGACGGTCGACGATGTGGCGCAGATGGCCCTGTTCCTCGCCTCCTATCCTTCGGCGGCGCTGACCGGCCAGTCCTTCATCGTCAGCCACGGCTGGTCGATGAAGTGAGCCAGATAACGCTTCCCGCATACGAGACCGTCGCCCTGGTGCTCCAGGGCGGCGGCGCGCTCGGTTCCTACCAGGCCGGTGTCTATCAGGGCCTGCACGAAGCCGGGATCACGCCAAATTGGTTCTGCGGCATCTCGATCGGCGCGCTCAACGCCGCGATCCTCGCCGGGAATGCGCCGGAGAAGCGGCTGGAGCGCCTGACCGAGTTCTGGGACACGATCTGCAGTTCGGCGCTGTTTCCTGATTGGGCGGTGGACGACCGCTTCGCGCCGCAGCTCGGCAGCGGCGATCTCCGTTCCGCCGCCAGCGCTTTCGCCGCGGCGCGGGCGCTGCTTGAAGGCCAGCGTGGCTTCTACAAGCTCCGCTTCCCGCCGCCCTTCCTCATTGCGGGCGGGGGGGCGGCGGCGACCAGCTTCTATGACACCGCGCCTTTGCGCGAGACCTTGGAGCGCCTGGCGGATTTCGATCGGATCAATTCCCGCGAAGTGCGGGTCTCGGTCGGCGCGGTGGATGTCGAGACCGGCAACTTCGCCTATTTCGACAATGCGAGCATGGTCTTGAGGCCTGAACACTTCATGGCCTCCGGCGCGCTGCCGCCCGGCTTCCCGGCGGTGGAGATCGACGGCGGGTACTACTGGGACGGCGGCCTGGTTTCCAACACGCCGTTGATCGAGGGGCTCGGACATCCGCCGCGCCGCGACACGCTGGCCTTCCAGGTCGATCTCTGGTCGGCGCGCGGGCCGGTGCCGAAGACGCTTCTCGATGTGGAAGAGCGAAGGAAGGACATTGCCTATTCCAGCAAGACCCGCCAGGCGACCGATGTCAGCCTGGAAATCCAGAAGCTGCGGCGCACCGTGCGCTCCTTGCTGCAGAAGCTTCCGGAGGGCCTCGACAACGATCCCGATGTAGCGGCCGCCAAGGAGATGTCCTGCAGCAAGGTGCATAACGTCATCCACCTGATCTACCGCGACAAGGCCTTCGAGGCCTATCACAAGGACTATGAGTTCAGCCGCCTAACCATGCGCGAGCACTGGGAGTCGGGCCTCGACGACATCCGCCGCACGCTCGCCTATCCGGAATGGCTGGAACGCCCCGACAATGAAAGCGGCGTCGTCACCCACGACGTGCATCGGCTGCATGTGAAGACTTGAGGCTTACCGGAACACAATCACCGGCGCCGCATCGCCGACGCGGATGAGCTGCGCCTCCGCCCCATAAGCCGACGACAACACATCTGCCTGCATCGCCGCTTCCGGGTCACCTTCGGCGATGGTGCGCCCCTGGTGCAGCAGCACCACGCGATCCGCAAAGCGCGCGGCGTCATTGAGGTCGTGCAGCGCCAGCACCACGCCGATTCCGGCGATGGTGAGATCGCGGAGCAGCCGCATGACCGCCAGCCGATGGCCGGGATCGAGGCTGGCGGTCGGTTCGTCCAGGAGCAGCATTCGCGGTTCGGGGTCGTGCTTCTGCGGCCTCCAGACTTGCGCAATCACCCTCGCGAGTTGTACGCGCTGGCGCTCGCCGCCGGAGATCCGTTGATAGGAACGATCGCGCAGCTGCCAGGCGTCGGTCAGGCGCAAAGCCGTCTCCGCAGCGGCGCGATCTTCCTGCGCCGATGATCTGCCGTGATAGGGCGAGCGGCCGAGCATCACCAGGTCCATGACCCGGATCGGAAAGGCGACCTCCAGCGATTGCGGCAGAAAGGCGCGCCTGCGGGCGAGTTCCACCGGCGCCCAGTCCGCGATCGGCTTGCCGCCGAAGCTGACGGTGCCGGTGTCGGCGGCGCTCCGCCCGGCGAGCAGATCGAGCAAGGTGGATTTGCCTGCGCCGTTCGGGCCGATGATCGCGGTGCAGGCGCCGGCCGGCACTTCCAGCGAAATATCGCTCAAGCCCCCGATCCGCCGGAAGAGGTTGCTGGCGCGGATCATGTGCCGAGGCTCCGGCTGCGGCCGAGCAGCAAGGCCAGGAAGAAGGGCGCGCCCAAGAGGCTGGTGACGATGCCGATCGGCAGTTCCGCCGGCGCCACGATCAACCGGCAGAGCGTATCGGCGAGCAGGATCAGGATGCCGCCCAGCAGCGCGGCGCCGATCAGCAACGGGCGGTGCGCCGGGCCGATGGCAAGACGGATCATGTGCGGCGCGACGATGCCGACGAAGACGATCACGCCGCAGAGGGCGACCGCGGTGCCGACTCCGGCGGCGACCGCGACGATCAGCAGATTCTTTGCGGTCTCAACCTTGAAGCCCAAGGTCTGCGCCTCGCGCTCGCCGAGCATCATCCCGTCCAGCACCCGCGCGAGGCCAAGGCAGGCCAGCACCACGACCAGCGCCACCGGGCCGACGGCGGAGAGCGGACCCCAGCCGCTGCCGCCGAGGCTGCCCAGCATCCAGAAGTTGATGCTGCGGAGCTGGGCGTCATTGCCGACGAAGGTGAGCAGACCAATGCCCGCCATCACGACGGCGTTCACCGCGATTCCGGCCAGCAGCATGGTCGCGATGTCGGTGCGGCCGTCGCGCATGGCGAGGCGTTGGATCACCAGGACCACGGCGATGCCGCCGAGGAAGGCGACGACGGGCATCGCGTAGAGCCGGAGGCCATCCGGGATGAAGGTGAGGGACGCGCCGAACACGATGAAGCTCGCGGCAGCGAGCGCAGCACCCCCGGAGACGCCGATCAGGGTCGGGTCCGCCAGCGGATTGCGGAACAGCCCCTGCATCGCCGTCCCGCCGACCGCAAGCACCGCGCCGACCGCCAGCCCCATCAGGCTGCGGGGGATGCGGAGGTCCAGGATGACGTCGCGCAGCATCGGATCGACATGGCCGCCGGTGAGCGCCGCGCCGATCTCCCGGAGTGTGATCGGGATCGGCCCAAAGGCGACCGAGAGCAGGAAGGCCCCGATGACACCGATCACCAGCAACGGCAGGATCGCCGCCGCCGGAGAGGCGGTGCTTTCTTCAACGGCGCCGATGGTCGATTCCGTCACGACATGGTCCAGGGACGATCGGGAAGCGCTGGCAGGGTTGCGTCCGGATGCAAAGCCGCGGCGAGATCGCGGATCGCATGCGCGGTCCGCGGCCCGAAGTTCAGCATGTAGTTGCCGTCGAGCGCGATGATCCGCTTCTCCCTGGCGGCAGCGAGCTTCGCCAGGGCCGGGAGCATGGCGACGGCATTGATGCCGCCGATCTCATCCACCGTCTGCTTCATCATCAGCAGGTATTCCGGGTTGGCGGCGAGCGAAGCCTCGGGCGAGACCGGCTTGTAGCCGTTGACCCCGGCGAAGCTGTTCACGCCGCCGGCGCGAGCGATCACCTCGCCGGCCGCGGTGCCGTCGCCGGCGCCGCGCAGGCCGCTCGGGCCGACCGCGATCAGGAACAGGACCTCGGGCCGCTTCGCGACGCCGGCGACCGCGGCCTCGACCGCCTTCAGGTCGGCGCCATATCCCTCGATCATCGCCTCGGCTTCCGGCTGGTGACCGATCGCGTCACCGACGAAGCGGATTTTCGGCACGACAGAGGCGACGGTGTGGTCGCCGCTGAAATGTGCAACCGGCGCCCCCATGCTCTGCAGCTGGTCGAGCACGTCCTTCGGCCCGGCATCGACGTCGGCCAGGATGAGATCGGGCTTGGTCGAGAGAATGCCCTCGACCGAGAGCTGCCGCAGGTAGCCGATCTTCGGCAGCGGCGCCACCGCGCGCCAGGGATAGAGGCTGGTGGTATCGACCGCGACCACCCGCGCGCCCTCCCCGAGGGCGAAGACGATCTCGGTCATCGCCCCGCCGATGGCGACGATCCGCTGCGGCGCGGCGGCGAGAGCAGGCCGCA
The DNA here is from genome assembly GCA_041913405.1 of Dongia sp. Lineage (GTDB taxonomy): Bacteria > Pseudomonadota > Alphaproteobacteria > Dongiales > Dongiaceae > Dongia. The sequence continues at coordinate 8,092 of JAYSFH010000029.1, forward strand.
TGACGATCAGCGCGGCGCCCGCGGCGAGAAAGGTGCGGCGACGCATCACGATGCCAGGTCCTTCGCCAGGTCGCGCCAGGCCTCGCGCTCCGGCTGCCCCGGCTTGCGCATACCGAAGAAGGTCGCCATGCGCTCGCCCGTGGCGTCGAATACCTCCACCGAGGTGACGATGCCGTCGGTGGTCGGCTTTTCGACCTTCCAGACTTCGGCGACCTTGTCCGCGCGGAGGTGCAGGTTGAACTCCGGATCGAGCACGTTCAGCCATTCGCCGACCATCTGGATCCGCGCGACCGGGCCGCTGTGGATCTGGATGATGCCGGGATTGCCGACGAAGACCATGATCGGCACCGCGCGTTCGGACGCGGTATCGAGCAGCCGCCGGACCGCGCCGTTGTCCAAGCGCCGGCTGAAGCGGCCCTCGGCCAGGCGGAAGGCCTGGTTCGGCTGCGCCTTGTGTTTCATCAGCAGCGGCACGAAGTCATGGGTGTCCTTGAGGTTCTGCCAGCCTTCCAGCAGCGACGCCGCATCGATCTCGGCATCGGCGCGCGGCGCGGCCGTGGCCTCCGGCGCCGTGAGATCGAGCTGCGCCGACTGGATCGGCGCCTGGAGATCGGCGATCAGTGCGCCCCAAGCCGAGGCATCGGTGTCCTCCCCGGCATAGATCTTGTGCACGGCGGTGCCGTTGCGATCGAAGACCTGCAGGCTCTTCAGGATGCCGCGCCGGCTCTCTTCTTCCACCGCGAACAGGAAGCGCCAGGACTTCAGGAAGATGCGCAGATCGATGTCCGCCCCGAGCACCAGGCCGACATGATCGTTGAAGCTCGCTTCGGAATAGGTGCCGCGCCGCTCATGCACCACGGTCTCGTTGCGGGTCAGCGCCATGACCTTGCCGAGCTTCGGCAGCCGGGCGAACAGCCCATGCCAGTCGGGCTCCAGGCGGACGGTCTTCTCGCCCAGGGACGAGGCGATCAGCTCCGCTTCGCTGACGGCCAGCGTCTCGGCGGCGTCGCGGTTGCGGATCCCGGGCTTGGTCTGGCGCAGGTCGAGCCAGAGCTTCCGGAGTTCGGTTTGGGGGCGTTGGGGTTCGTCGAGCGGCATGTTCACCTCGGATTGGATCAGATCAGTTTGAAGGGAATGGGAATCTCGACGATGGCCTTGACCGCACGGCCGCCGACCTTCTGCGGCACGAAGGCGCAGTCGGCGATGGCGTCCTGCGCCGCTTCGTCGAGCAGGCGATGGCCGGAGCTCTGCGCAATCGTGACCTCGATCGGTTTGCCGTCGGGGCCGATCAGCGCATGGACCACGACCGTGCCCTCCTGGTTGCGCTTGCGCGCGCGCTCCGGATAGGAGATCGGGCATGCGCCGGCATAGTTCGCGCTGGTGACCCGGACCGGCGCGTCACTGATCGCAGCGCTCTGGTTGATCGCCGGTGCCGGCTTCGACGGCGCCGAAGGCGATGTCTTCGCCGCGGTCAAAACAGGCGAGGCCGCCGCCGCGGCGGGTGGGGGCGCGGGGGCGATCTTTTCCGCCGCAACAGCCGGCGCGGCCGGCTTCTTGGCCTCTTTCTTCTTCGGCTTTTCCGGCTTCTTCTTCTCTTTCGGCTTTTCGGGTGCTTTGGGTTTTGGCGTCTCCTCGGTCTTCTTAAGCGCGACTGCCTTTACGGACTCAGGTTTCGGCTCCACGAGACGCGTCGCCGTCGGGTCGAAGGGAAAGCTTTCCATTTCTTCCAGCGCGGGCGGCGTGAAATCGACGATGGGCTCCGCAGGCTCTTGCGGCTGCGGCAGCGCGATCCCGGTCACAGGGAGTGGCAGCGGCTCGAATTCCGGCTCGAGATCCGGCGCCGCCACGGCAGGGGCGGGAGGCGCCGGTTCCGGCGCCGGTGTAGCAGCGGCGGGCGCCAGCGAGATGAAGGTCACCGGCGGCTGGATCTCCGCGGTCTCGAACAGCCCAAGCGCGATCACCAGCACCACGGCGCCGTGGATCAGCAGCGACGGCAACAGGCTGAGCAGCGCGCCGGATGGCACCGGCTCGTTGCCCGCCCTGTCGAAGATGCCGTCGCTGACCGCCATCGCTAGAACGATGCGCCGTAGCTGATGGCGACGCGGTAGTCGCGGCCCGGGGCTTCTTCTAAGGCGCGGAACCGCTCGTAGTCCGCGTTCAGCAGGTTGTCGATACCGGCATCGACCCGGAAGCCCTTGAGCAGCCCTTCCTCCGGCGCCCAGCTCGCGAAGATGCCGACGACGTTGAAGCTGTCGACCGCCAGTTCGTCGATCTCGTCGTCGGGGAGGCGGCGCTGCGCCCAATTGTGTTCCTCGGTCACCCCGAAGGCGATGTCGAGCGCCGGCACCTTGGCGCCGACGGTGACATAGAGCTTGTCGGCCGGGATCGAGGTCAGCGGCTCGTCGTCGGTCAGGTTGTCGCCGCGGATTCGCGACCAGCCGCCGCTGAAGAAGGCGTATTCGGAATCATAGGCGAGCTGGATTTCGGCGCCGCGGAGATGCGCCTTCGGCACATTGACCGGCGTGGTGGTGAACTGGGTCGGCGGGATGAAGTCCATCACCACCTCGCCCTCGATGAAATTCTTGGCGCGGGTGTCGAAATAGCTCCCATCCATGCGGATACCGTCGCCTTCCATCAGCACGTCGTCGAGGGCGAAGCGCAGGCCGCCTTCCCAGGTCCGGGTGCTCTCCGGCTTCAGGCTGGGGTTGGGGACGAAGACGTTGTTGAACGGCCCGCCGATCGCGAAATGGATGCCGGAGATGTAGAGCTCGCGGATCGATGGCGCGCGATAGCCTTCGGAATAGCTGCCGAAGGCGGTGACCCATTCCAGCGGCTGCCAATCGAC
>JAYSFH010000029.1:10946-11751 GCA_041913405.1 Dongia sp.
GGTCGTTCGACCGGTTCTCGAAGTCGCCGCCCTCGGGATTGGTGGCGTAGTAGTCCCAGCGCAGCCCCGGCGTCACGCTGAGCTGGTCGAAGAAGGTCATGCGGTACTGCGCATAGACGCCGACCACGTCCTGGGTCGCGTCGGGATTCTGGCTCTCCTTCTCGCCGTTGACCCGGCCCTGGCCCGCATCGTGGTAATACTCGGTGCCGATGGTGAAGGCGTGCTGCGCCCAGCCGGTGTCGAAGTCGAAGGTGTTGAAGATGTCCGCGCCGGTTGTGGCCAACTCCGCCTTGCTGACGCGGTCGATCTCCCTGCCGTTGTCGGTCACCGCGGTCTCGTCGCGGTAGAGCGTCGCCGAGAGGTTGATGAGATCGCTGCTCGGGCTGTCGAAGGTGTAGTGCGCGCTCGCGGTGGTCTTGCGGATCCGGTGATCGGCCGCATACTCGTTGTTGCCGGCGCTCACGTTGGTCGCGACGATGTCCTCGTCGTCGGAGAACAGGATGCCGGAGAGCTCGAGGCGATGTCCTTCGGCCGGATTGATGCCGAGCTTCATCAGGCCGTTATGGACGTCGACCGCGCTGTCCTTCAGCTTGCGGCCGTCGGCATCGTGATAGTCGGCGCTGGTGCGCCAGGTGTAGTTGCCGAGGAAATCGACGAAGCCGTTCGGCCGCCAGGCGAAGGTCTGGCTGACCATCGGCTCCTCGTTGTTGGAGTGATAGCCGGCCTTGGTGCGGAAGCCGTACGTGTCGTCGCCTTCCAGGAAGTCGGCGGCATCCTTAGTGGTGAGGGCGATCACGCCGCCGAT
>JAYSFH010000029.1:11761-16330 GCA_041913405.1 Dongia sp.
GTCGAGCCGGTGCCCTTCAGCACCTCGACCTGCTTGATCAGCTCGGGGTCGTAGAACATCGAGCCGCCATGCGCCGCGCCGACGTCCTGCCGCGCGCCGTCCAGCGTCGTCACCACGCGGTTGGTGCCCCAGCCGGTGCCGCCGAAGCCTCGGATGTTGGGTTGCGATTTCGAGCCTTTCGGCCCGCCCTCGATCATGACGCCCGGCAGGTTGTCCAGCGCGTCGCCGACGGTCAGCGGCTGCTGGCGATCGAGATCCTCCTGGGTGATCACGTCGATGGTCGCCGGCACTTCGCTCTTCGGCGTCGGCACCTTGGTGCCGGTCACGGTCAGCGGGTCCAGCACGACCGGCTTCGGCGTGGCTTCGTCGGCCGGCGCGGCGGGGACGGGATCTTCGGTCGTCTCTTGCGACTGCGCCGGTGACATCAGCATCAGCAAGACCGTGGAAACCGAAAGCAAGAGAGCAGAGTGGCGAGTCATCGACGCGGGCCTCCTGGAGCCGTTCAGGGAGATTTCCTGGCTGGCTCCGGGCGCGCGGCATCGAAGGGCCGGCATCCAACGGGACTCGCTGGGACGAAACCGATCGCCGCGCGCTGACGAGGCGCGCGCCGCGCGGCTATTTGGTGAGAATGAGCTTCTGGTTGCGGGTGATGCGCAGCCGGTAGTCGGCGCCGTTGAACTCGATCACGATCTCGCGGTCGCTGCCGAGGATGCGCGAGATCGGCACGCGCCGCAGCGATTCCGTCTGCCGGCGCGCCTCGGCGTCGCGCTCATCCTTGCTCTGCGTCGACGACCCGTGCTGATCCGTCATCGCCACGTCATCCCACCCGTTCGAAATCCGCCGGTTGGAGCCCGCGGCTTTTCGATTGAGAACCATTCTCAACTGAGGTCCAGGTGTATCGCGCTCGAATGTAAGATGCAAGTAAGAATTATTATCAACTCGCACCCGCGTTGGATCGGCGGGGCGGCCGGCGCCGGGCGAAAGGCGCCTTTTCACCGGGCTTTGGACAAAAGAAATGCGGGGCGTTTCCGCCCCGCATGGTCGTTCTCGGCCGGACTGTCTGGACTTTAGAGCCCGAGCGCGTCCTGCGCCTTCACATACTTCAGCTTCAGCGCATCGGCGACGGCCTTATAGGTGAGCTGGCCGTCATGGATGTTGAGCCCGTTCATCAGATGCGGGTCCTCGGCGCAGGCGCGGCGGGCGCCCTTGTTGGCCAGCGCGATCGCGAACGGCAGGGTGGCGTTGTTGAGCGCGAAGGTCGAGGTCCGCGCCACGCCACCCGGCATGTTGGCGACGCAGTAATGCGTCACGTTGTCGACCACATAGACCGGGTCGGCATGGGTGGTCGCATGGCTGGTCTCGAAGCAGCCGCCCTGGTCGATGGCGATATCGACCACCACTGAGCCCGGCCGCATCGACTTGATCATCTTGCGGGTGACCAGCTTCGGCGCCGCGGCGCCCGGAACGAGCACGGCGCCGATCACGAGATCGGACTCGCGCACATATTCCTCGATCGCTTGCACGGTCGAATAGATGGTGTTGAGTTTCGAGCCGAACACCTCGTCGAGCTCGCGCAACCGGTCGAGCGAGCGGTCGATCACGGTGACCTGCGCTTCCATGCCCATCGCCATCCTGATGGCATGGGTGCCGGAGACGCCGCCGCCGATCACGGTCACATGCGCCGCACGCACGCCGGGCACGCCACCGAGCAGGATTCCGGCGCCGCCGGGCTCCTTCTCGAGATAATGCGCGCCGACCTGCACCGACATGCGGCCGGCGACTTCCGACATCGGCGCCAGCAGCGGCAGGCCGCCGCGCGCCGAGGTCACGGTCTCATAGGCGATCGCGGTGCAGCCCGACTTGATGAGGCCCTTGGTCTGATCGGGATCCGGCGCCAGGTGCAGATAGGTGAAGAGCAGCTGGCCCTTCCGCAGCATCTTGCATTCCTTGGCCTGCGGCTCCTTCACCTTCACGATCATGTCGGCCTTGGCGAAGACCTGCTCGGCGTTCGGCGCGATGGTGGCGCCGGCCGCCTTGTAATCCGCATCGCTGAAGCCGATGCCGCCGCCGGCCTTGGTCTCGACCACGACCTTGTGGCCGTGATGGATCAGCTCGCGCACGCTGGAGGGCACGAGACCGACGCGGTACTCGTGGTTCTTGATCTCCTTCGGAACGCCGATGAGCATGGTTGGAATCTCCCTTGGCTTCTAGAACCCTCCCCCGTCTGCGGGGGAGGGGAGGGTGGGGGTGCCCCACACTCCGTTATTGATTGGATCAGTACACTTGGATTAGAAAACGCGAAACGGCCGGTCCCCATCAGAGACCGGCCGCAATCGTGATGTCAAAGAGATCAGTCGATCTTGGCGAGCACGTCCCGCAGGGTGTTCACCATCTGATCGATCTGGCTCTTCTCGACGATGAAGGGCGGCGACATGGCAATCGTATCGCCGGTCACACGCGTCAGAACGCCGGCTTCGTAAGCGGCCAGGAAGGCTTCCTGGCCACGCGCGCCCGGCTTGCCGGCCCGCGGCTCGAGCTCGACCGCACCGATCAGGCCGATGTTGCGCAGATCGACGACATGCTTGGTGCCCTTCAGGGAGTGAACCGCTTCCTGCCAATACGGCGAAAGCTCCTTCACCCGGTCGAACAGGCCCTCGTTCTTGTAGATGTCGAGCGCCGCCAGGCCCGCCGCGCAAGCGACCGGATGCGCAGAGTAGGTGTAGCCGTGGAACAGCTCGATGGCACCTTCCGCCGAGGAGTTCATGAAGGTGTCGTAGATGTCCTTCGACACGATCACGGCGCCCATCGGGATCGAGCCGTTGGTCAGGCCCTTGGCGCAGGTGATGAGGTCGGGCTTCACGCCGAAATACTCGGTGGCGAAGGAAGCGCCGAGACGCCCGAAGCCGGTGATGACCTCGTCGAACACCAGCAGGATGCCGTGCTTGGTGCAGATCTCGCGCAGCTTCTGCAGATAGCCCTGCGGCGGCACCAGCACGCCGGTCGAGCAGGCGACCGGCTCGACGATGACCGCGGCGATGTTGCTGGCGTCATGCAGCAGGACCAGCTTCTCGAGTTCGTCCGCGAGATGCGTGCCCCAGGTCGGCTGGCCCTTCGAGTAAGCCATTTCCGCGCGGTTGTAGGTGTGCGGCAGGTGATCGACGCCGTTCAGGGCGTTGCCGAACCACTTGCGGTTATTGACCATGCCGCCGACCGAGATGCCGCCGAAGCCGACGCCGTGATAGCCGCGGTCGCGGCCGATCAGCTTCTGGCGCGTGCCCTGGCCCTTGGCGCGGTGATAGGCGAGCGCGATCTTCAGCGCGGTATCGACCGATTCAGAGCCCGAGTTGGTGAAGAACACATGGTCGAGACCAGCCGGCAGCAAGGCCGCGACCCGCGAGGCCAGCTCGAACGAGGAGGGATGGCCCATGTTGAACGGCGGGGCGTAGTCCATCTCGGCGATCTGGCGCGCGACGGCTTCCGAGATCTCCTTGCGGCCGTGGCCGCAATTCATGCACCAGAGGCCCGCCGAGGCGTCGAGTACCTTGCGGCCTTCGATGGTGGTGTAATGCATGCCTTCCGCCTTCACGAACAGGCGCGGCTTCGCCTTGAACGCGCGGTTCGAGGTGAACGGCATGAAGAAGGCTTCGAGATTGTTCGGGGTCGGCTTGAACTGCGTCGCCTCGAAGGTCTTCGAAGCTGCGGATTGCGTCGCCATGGTCTGGGATTCCCGGTCCGGTTTCGGATGGGCCGGAACACTATCACGTTCAGGAAAATCAACAAGTTGAATCCCGGAATGCCAGATCTGGCCCCCTAAACCCTTGATTCCTGGCCCAATCGTTTAATATATTGAGCGCACTGAACAGGCGCAGGGCGTCATTGCCGGGCTTGACCTGGCAATCTCGTGCCGCGGCGCCGGATGCCCGGGTCAAGCCCGGGCATGACGGTCGAAAGGGTGGGGGTGCGACATGGACCAAGCAGCAGGTTTCGACCTCGGCGCGCGCCTGAAAGCGCTCCGCGAATCCCACGACCTCTCGCAGCGCGAGCTGGCCAAGCGCGCCGGCGTCTCCAACGCGATCATCTCGATGATCGAGCAGAACCGCTCCTCGCCCTCGGTCGGCCTGCTGAAGAAGCTGCTCGACGGCTTCCCGCTCTCGCTGGCCGAGTTCTTCGCCGCCGACCTGAAGCCCCGCCCGCAGATCTTCTTCACTGCCACGGAGCTTGTGGAGCTGGCCGGCGGCCCGGTCTCCTACCGCCAGGTCGGGCGCGACCTCACCGGCAAGGCGATGCAGATCCTGCACGAGCATTATATGCCCAGCTCCGACACCGGCGAGCAGATGCTGACCCATGACGCGGAGGAGGGCGGCGTCATCATCCGCGGCAAGCTGGAGGTGACCGTCGGCGACCAGGTGCGCGTGCTCGGCCCGGGCGACGCCTATTACTTCGACAGCCGCACCCCGCATCGCTTCCGCAATGCGGGGCCGGAGGAATGCGAAGTCGTCTCGGTCAACACACCGCCGAGTTTCTAGAGAGCGAGCGCCGGATCGAAAGCGCTCACGCTGCTCCTCTTCT
>JAYSFH010000030.1:0-5211 GCA_041913405.1 Dongia sp.
GTTGCGGACGAGCTCTCCGGTACGACCGCCTCCGTGCTGGGAACCACGGAAAAATCGCTGAGGGCGCGCCTCAGTGCCCCGATGGCCGCCGTCCCGGCGTCAAGATCAAAGCTCGGGCCGGATAGGGCCGTGGCCGCGTTGTCCAGTGCCTCCAACGCCTTGATCGCAGCCTGTGCGCGCGCACTCGGCGTGTTTTGGGCTTGCGCGGCCCTTGCCGCCTCCAGACTTGAGCGGTTCTGGATCGACAAGCGGTTGAGCTCGTTGCGCAGCACGCTGCGCCCGCGCGCGTCAGAGAGCGCGCTTCCGTAGCCCTCCATCGCGGCCAGCAAGCCTGCATTCTCACCGTTCAGGTTCTGCAACTGCCGCAGCGTCGATCGACGTTGCGAGGCCAAAGCCTGGCGATCTGTGTCGTGCAGCTCTCGAAATGCCTTCTCGAACTCGATCCATTGGGCCGTTGCATTGGTCCGAGATAGCAGAGCCTCAACTCTTGCAGCATCGGTAAGCGTACCGCTTCTGAACTGGTCCTGGAGGTCCACGGCGCGCGACATCAATGCGCTGACGATCGCCCGATCTTCGTCGGATTCGGCTGTAAGAGCTTTAAGTATTCGCATCACTCGGGCCACGCCGAACAACGCCAGGGCAATGCTCCGGTCGTGTGTCCTCCACTGCTTGACGAAGAATCCCAGCACCGCTCCCACGGCCAGCACTATTGCCGCGTAGTACCAGGGATAACGAGCGAGCAAGGTCAACTGGGCCTCGGACGATCCGCCAAATCCATCGACAGTCACCAGCTTTATCGAGTACTCGCCGGGCGTCGGGATGTTCGGCAGCTTGATCTTCAACGGACAGATGGATGCCGGCGGCAGCAGAATCGCGGCCGGGCTTCCGCACCCCTCCGCCGTCGCTGTGATGACTTCAGTGATTGCACTTGTGCTTGCGGTGAGTTTTCTTGTCGCGCTAACGATGTCGGTCTTCGAGAGCGTCAAGACCTTGTCGGTGGCGTTCTGGATGTTCGCTTCGAGCGTCACCGGCGTTTTAGAAGCACCTAGGATCCCGATCTCTTCGAGGTAGAGGCCTTGCGGATAGTTCAGGCTTCTTGCGCCCAGAATTTGCTGGGTTCGGCTCGCTCGAATCGAGAAGCGGCTCAGCTCGGCGAGCGGCTGGTTCACGTCATAGATGACGAGCGCGCCGGTGTAGTTTCCTTGCTTCGTCAGCGCGGCCGTGACGCGGATATCGTAGGCAGTCTTCGGCGCGAGGGTGAGTTCCACCGGTCCATCGCCGGAGGTCTGGACGTTGGGTTGGGCAACAACCGTCCAAAGAGCCTTCACCGCTTCGCCAGTCTGTTCTTCGACCAGGTTGCTTCCCCGCAGCGAGACTTTGTGTTCGGCCGTGTCCGCGTTTTGGATCCGGAATACAACGTTCAGTTCCGACTGCTGGATGGAAACCGTGAAATTGGGGGTGTTCGCTGGCACTGAAACGAACGAGACCGGGCCAACTTCCGCTTGTGAAGACGCGGCTTCGGTCAACCCGAGAAGAGCAGCCAGAAGTAACGAGGTTCTCCATCGAACTAACATTGCGCTGCTCCCCCTGAATCCCCGAACACCATTATTGCGTGGAGAAAGGAAGGATGTCTAGCCGATGACAAGCAATATCGAAACCGCGCCGTGATTTTGTCCGCACTGCTGCAGCACGCCAAACCTATTCGAAGCGCGGCCCACTCACGGCTCACACCCCGCAACCAATGCGAGGGTCACGCGCGGGCTGACAGGGTAAGAAAAGTTCGAGGAAGGCTCGAACGGCAAAGTCAGACGTCATCCAGGGTGCCGCCTGCTGCCTGGACGTCTTGATCTCTCTATAGTAGAATACCGTCACACTTAAACAAGCCAACTCGCCTGACTTGCAAGATGATGGTCGCTTAACGCCACGTAGGTGCCTGGAGGTGGGGGAAAGCTCATCCGGTCTCGGCCGGTTGATCGAGCGCGCTCGGCGCTTGCCAGGCGGTCGGTCGCATCGGGAACGTTCTCCGGGCCTTTCTGAATAATTCCAAACACGGCTAGAAAGGAGGCAGCAGTGACCTACCCAACGCCCACCGGGCTGCATACTCCCGTGACCAACGTGACGATTGCCGCGCCGGAGGCGGTGGAGAAACTGATTTCTGCTTCGAACCCCGGGAGCGGCGCCCCGATTGATCCGCGCGGCGAAGTCGAGGCACTGAAGCCTGAGATCCGCTATGAATCCAGCGTGGCCGCTGCTGCGCCAAAGACCGACAAGTTGCGGGATATCGGCGCCGCCTCCTTCGCAGATCCTGGCATGGTGCTTGAAACCGTGCACGGACGCGACGATCGGCTTCAGGTCAGCGACACGGATAAGTTCCCGTGGCGCGTCAACGCGTCGCTCCTGATCACGGCACGCGACGGTTCCCAGTGGGTGGGGACAGCGTGGTTTGTCAGTCCACGGACGCTGATCACTGCCGGCCATTGCGTGAATATCAAAGGCAGTGGTCTGCCGACTCGGGACGGCTGGGTTAAGAGCATCCAGGTGATGCCGGGCAGAAACGGAACCGCACTTCCGTACGGATCGGTGACGAGTTCCCAATTCTGGTCGGTCAAGGGTTGGACGGAATCCGGTGACGAGAACTATGACTACGCGGCGATCATCTTGCCGGTCGATCTTGGCACAACGGTTGGTGTCATGGGTTTTGCCACGTTGAGCGATGCGGATCTGACGGCAAGCGTCGCGAACGTTGCCGGTTATCCTGGCGACAAGGATTCTGGAACGCTCTGGTACGACACCAAGAAAGTCGCTTCGCTCTCAGCTTCGAAGATCTACTACGACATCGACACCTATGGCGGTCAAAGTGGCGCCGCCGTTTACGTGATCCAGGGCGCGCAGCGGATCGCAGTTGCTGTCCATGCCTATGGAGGGCCGACCACGAATTCCGGGACGCGGATATCTTCGTCGGTTTTCGCAAATCTCTCCAATTGGAAACAATGATTTGCCGCCCCGCATCATTTCTGGTTGCGTTGTCGGGCCTGATGGCCGGCCCCTTGCGGGCGTATCACTTGCCTTCGCCGAAACTCCAGCGCCGGTTCCCGATATTGCGCAGCTCACCGGACCAGATGGCACATTCGCCCTGGCGGCGCCGGAGCCCGGTGTTTATCGGATTGTCGCCCATGCAGACGGCTTCACCCGGCGGGACTGCCGCATTGTCGTTGGACACGAGGATTCATCGCGGATTGAGATAGTGATGAGGCAAAATGCATCGGGTAAATGAGTCACGGGGAGGAGGCGAGAGCCGCGCACCCGGATCGGCCGCAAATGATGCCGGGCAAGCTGCATGAAGGTTGGGCCCTCGGCTATCAGTATCAGTGGTGGGTGTTTCCCGAGGGTCCGGATTCGATCGGCGGCTTCACCGCCCAGGGGATCAACGGCCAGTTCCTCTATGTGAACCCCAACGAGCGGCTGGTGATCGTCGCCACCAACGCCTGGCGCGAGTTCTGGGACGACGAACTCGAGAGCGAGATCTATGACATCTTCGCGGCCTTTCAGGCGAAGCGGCGCTGAGCCGCGGCCCGCGCCGCCCAAGTGCGTATGAGATGCCCTACGCGGTTCAGCTCGAGAGCAGCAGCACCGAGGCTTCGGCGTCTTCGATCACCGAGCCGGCGACATTGCCGAAGAACAGGGCCTCGCCGGGCCGGCGGTTGACACCCATCACCACCAGGTCGAAGCCATGGCGCTTGATCTCGCGCAGGATGGCTTCGTGCGGCGCCAGTTCGGTATGGACCGAGATCTCCGCCGTGGTGTCGTAGCGCTCCGCCCACGTCACGAGCTCCTTCAGCGCCGCCTGCTCGTGCTGGTGCAGGGTGCTGCCGCGCCGCCGCCCGTCGCGCTTGCCGCTCGCGACATAGAGGAAGGTGATCGGCACATCTTGCGCGCGGGCCAGCATCACCGCGACTTCGGCGGCGCGGCGCGAGACGTTGTTGCCGCTGACCGGAACCAGGATCTTCAGGCGCCGGGTCGGGTCCTCGCGATGCTCGCCGCGGGCGATGGTGACGCCGAGCGGCCCTTCGAAGCCGGCGACGATGCGGGCGATTTCATCGTGCAACGCGCCGTCGGGACCGAGCGTCTCATCGACGCCTACCATCATCAGGTCGTAGCCCTTCCGCGACTCCCGGGCGATCATCGCCTCCGCCTGGTCGGCGGTCGCTTCCGCCTTGATCACCGGGACCGGCGGCGTCGCGGCCTTGGGAGCTTTCTTTTCCTCCGGCGTCGAGTCTGCCTTGGAGGGCTCCGCCTTGCCCGACATCTCCTCCTGCGCCGCCGCTTCCGAAGCTGCTTGCTCGGCGTCATGCGCCCCGCGCGCGGTCTCGGCGCCGGCCTTGAGGTCGGCTTCGGGGTCCCGGTCCTCGGTGTTCGGCTGTGATTGCGACGCCGGCTCCGCAGCGCGGACCCGCAGCAGCGTGGTCGGCGTGCCGCGGCGGCCGGCGAGCAGGCCGGTCAGATGCGCCATGAACTTGCCGTTGGCGCTGTCATCGACTGCGAGAAGCAGGCGTTCGACATTCGGCATGAAGCCCTTGGCCTCGAACTCCTCGCGCTCGATCCGCACCCGCTCTTCCTCGCGCATCGGCAGCCGCGCCAGGGCCCAGCGCAAAGATGGCGGCATCGCCAGGGTGGTCAGCACCGCCATGGTCACGATCATGGTGAAAAGGTCCTGGCTCAAGACGCCCATCGAGAGGCCGATGGTGGCGACGATCACCTCGGTCGAGCCGCGCGCATTCATGCCGCAGGCGATGGCCAACGATTCCGGCAGGCGCAGGCCGCCGAGCCTTCCGCCGGCAAAGGCGCCGGAGAACTTGCCGACCGTGGCGATGGCGACGATCCCGGCGGTCAGCATCAGGATTTCCGGGTTGGCCAGGATGGTGAGGTCGGCGGTGATGCCGGCCAGGCCGAAGAAGATCGGCATGAAGAGCGCGGTGATGACGCCGCGGAGCTGCTGGTCGATCTGCCGGGTCAGGATCGGGGATTGGCCCACAAGAATGCCGGCGACGAAGGCGCCGAGCACGTCATGGACGCCGATTGCATCGGTGATCAGCGCCATGCCGAAAGTGAGCGCCAGCACCAGCGAGATCACCGGCAGTTCGCTTTCGAAGCTGTCGTTGGCCCAGCGGATCAGCCAGAACACCACCCGGCGGCCGATGGTGAAGCTCAACC
>JAYSFH010000030.1:5221-9176 GCA_041913405.1 Dongia sp.
CGAGGAAGACCGCGGTGCCGACCACCGACTTCGCCAGGGTCGGCCAGTCGAGATGGTTGTTCTCGACCAAGCTGAGGGTGATGGCGATGATGATCCAGCCGATCGTGTCGTCGATCACCGCAGAGGCCAGGATCACCTGCCCGATGTTCCGGCGCATGAAGTTCATTTCGCGCACCACCACCGCGACGATCTTCACCGACGAGATCGAAAGTGCGGTGCCGAGCAGCAGGGCGGCGGGGAAGCGCTCCTCCGGATTGGGCAGCAGGAAGTCGGGGAGATAGATCCCGAGCGCGAAGCCGCAGGCAAACGGCAGCAGGATGCCGCAGAGCGAGACCGCGAGGCTGGCCCGCCCGGTGCGGCGCGCGAGGCCGACATCGGTCTCCATCCCGGCCAGCAGCAGGAGCATCAGCACGCCGACCTGGCCGACCGCGTCGATCATGCCTTTCTGCGCCGCTTCCGACGGAAACAGCGCCTGTTGCGCCTCAGGCCAGAGCGCGCCGAACACCGACGGCCCGAGCACCACGCCGGCCAGCAGATGGCCCATCACCGAGGGCTGACCCATGCGCTGCATCGCCTCGCCGAGCAGCCGCCCGGCCACCACCAGGATCAGGACCTCGGTGACGAAAAGCGGCGTCGAGGGCTTGCCGGCCTGTTCGGCGGCAAACGCGGTAGCGGCGGAGCAGAGAATGAGCGCGCCGACGAGCGGCGGAATCCAGCCTGAGAATGCGCGCCGCATGCGTTCCGGTTGTCCCTGGGAAGCGGGGAGATAAGGCGGGCCACCCGACCCGCATCAGGAGCAACCGGACGGGCGCCGATTGGTTCCGCCCGCGGAAATTCTCCCCGCGGCCATTCTCAGGGCGTGCAGGCCTTTGTGGAATCCCGCGGGAAGCCGCGGATCCGGTTGAAGAGCAGCTTCAGCGGATCCCCGGTCCAGGCCTGGGTGACGAAGTCGTTGTGGACCGGACTGGGCCCGGTATCGAGGAAGACGATATCGCCGGCTTCCAGGCAAGGCGGAAGGTCGAGGGTCAAGTCCAATCCGTCGCGCATCAGCTGGTCCTGGAGCGCACTGTTCTCTTGCGCACTCGATGCGGTGAAGGCGCTGAACAGGAAGGCGCTCTGCCGGTTGTCCTCGATCCAGCCGGCGAATTTTTCGCTGTCGCCATAGAGCGCGTCGAGCAGGACCACGCCGGCGATGCGCCGGTTCGCCTCGCCGACCGCCACCGACCAGGCGGCCGGCAGATAACCACCGCTATAGGCGACCAGGATCACCGGCATCCGCGCGAAATCCTGCGCGCTCATGCCCTCGCCCGCGAGTGCCGCCAGCTTGTGATCGGCCTCGCGGAGATAGCGGGCGAAGCCGCCGGATTGCCAGAAACCGCCGGCGCTGGAATCCAGCGCATCGATCGCGAGCTGTGGCGCCACCAGAACGGCGTTGAGACTGGATTCGGCGAGCTGGCGCGGCACCTGCTGGCGAGCGACGACATCGCGCGCCAGGGTCGCCTGGTTGCCGTGCAGGAATACGACGATCGCGCCCTTCCTGCGGCGATCGAAGCCCTTCGGGATGTAGAGCAGGCTACGGCGGTCGCTGTAGGTCTCGTCCTCCCAATAGACACCGCCACGCGGCGCCGTATGGCCGCGGCGCGAACCTTGCCTGGCATCGAGGAAGGGCGCGTCTTCGTGCGTCTCGTCGCCGGGCACCATACCGCGATAGGGAAAGGGTGCGCTCTCGAACGGCACCAGCGCCGCCTTGCCGTCGAGGCTCTGCAGCGCAGGATCCACGCTATCGGCCATGGCCATGGTGCTGGGCAGGATCAGAAGCAGGAGAAAGATCCAGAGACGACGCGTCATGCACGACTTCTTCCTCACGCAGGCGCTAGTCGATCATGCGCTTTTTGGACTCGACTTCGCGCCGAGCCCGACGAAACTCCAGCCACAGGAAGAAGGCGAAGACCGACAAGACGCCGACGATCGCGCCGACCCATCCAAAAAGCCCGAACCCCAGAACGCAGGCGAAAACCGTAACTGCGCCGTTCGCGGGCATGTTGCTGAAGATGGGAAACATCGCGGCTCTGATCTATCCGGGGGCGGCCCGAAAGACCGTAGCACGCAATCCGCGTCCTGTCCGCAACGCGGTCAGGCCTCGGGTCCCTGGCAGACCACTTCGATATTGTGCCCGTCCGGGCCGATGACGAAGGCGGCATAGTAGTTGGCGTGATACTGCGGGCGCAGGCCGGGCGCGCCATGATCCTTGCCGCCCGCCGCCAGGGCGGCCCGATGGAAGGCCTCGACCTGCCGGCGATTCTCCGCCCGGAAGGCGAGGTGGAGATAGGCCGGCTTCTCCTCGGTCTGGAACAAGCAGAGCGAAGTCTTGCCGTCCGCGCTCATTTCGATGCCCAAGGGGCCTTCCTGGACGACCGCGATGCCGATCGGCTCGAGCGCCTTCAGGAAGAACGCCTTGCTCGCGGCATAGTCGCTCACTCCGAATACGACGTGGTCAAACATGCGTGCTCCTGTAGCTTATCGGCGTGCGCGAGGCCTAACGTGTTTCAAGGACAGGGGCAAGACATCGGCTCCGGTTCGCCGACCTGGAGGCAGGCCGGCCCGACCCCATGGACCAAGGGACACGATGCCCAAGCCGGCTGATTTGTCGTAAGGTTGCCGTATCACAATGGCTTGAAAATCGGAGGGCGCATGGGACGCACACGGTTCGGGATCTTCCAGGCCTTCATCGCCTTGCTCCTTCTGGCCGCCTGTTCGTCGCCGGCCGAGCGGACGCTCTCCTTGCAGGATCCGCTCTACGCCACGCTCCCCAATGGGTCCGATCCGCTCCACGTGAACCAGCCATCGAGCATCTATGCCGAGGTGGCGGAAGTGCCGGGCGACAACGTGATCCGCTACCTCGAGCGCAAGCGCGGGCATGCCCTGAACATGCTTTCGCTCTCCGGCGGCGGACAGAACGGCGCCTTCGGCGCAGGCTTCCTGATCGGCTGGCGCGAGAGCGGGAAGCGGCCGCAGTTCGATGCGGTCGGCGGCGTCAGCACCGGCGCGCTGCTTGCCACCCATGCCTTCCTCGGTACCCCGGCCGACGATGCGATTCTGGAGGAGATGTATACGAAGATCACCGCGGCCGACATCTATGAGGACAGAAGCATCCTCGGTCTGCTTTCCGCCGACTCGCTGAAGGACACGGCGCCGCTGCGCGCGATGATCGCCAAGTACATCACCGCCGAGACTTTGCAGCGCGTGGCCGCCGCCGCCGATGAGAATCGCATGCTGGTCGTCGGCACGACCAACATCGACTATGCCCAGACCTGGATCTGGAACATGACGATGATCGCGAAGGCGGGCAAGCTCGAGCTCTATCGCGACGTGCTGCTGGCCTCCGCCTCCTTCCCGATCGTCTTTCCGCCGGTGGAGATCGACGGCCATCTGTTCGTCGATGGCGCGGCCCGTTCGAACCTGGTCATTCCGGGAATGGGCGGGCAGAAGAGACCCAACCCGCCGCTGTTCGGTCCTGGCAACCTCTACCTGATCGACAACGGCAAGGTCACGCAGCCGCCGCAGGCCCTGATCCGGGCGCTGGGACCGGTGGCCGCGACCACCATCAGCGTGATGATGGAGCAATCCATGCAGACCGCCCTGACGCGCTCCTATTTCGGGTCGCGGCTGCTCGGCTACAACTTCAACATGGTCGGCATTCCCGACGCGGTGAATGTCGGCAACGACCCCCTGGCCTTCGACCCCGCACAGATGCGCGCCGCTTTCGACGCGGGTCGTGCACTCGGCGCGCAGGCCAATCCATGGCAGACCCGACCGAACGACTCCGGCGATGTTCCTGCCTGGTTCTTCAATATGGAGCCGGCGCCCTGAGTGCGGCTTCGCGCGCGCCGACCGCACCACCGTCATTTCGGCATAGCCTGCACGCGCGCCCGGCGGTGGTCCGGTCCGGCTTTCG
>JAYSFH010000030.1:9186-16245 GCA_041913405.1 Dongia sp.
CCGGGATGACATCCAAAGCCCACGGCTATCTCTTCGCCCTCGCCGCCACCACGATCTTCTCCTTCCAAGATGCGATCTCGAAGCATCTCGGCGATCACTATCATCCGATCTTCATCACCATGCTGCGGTATTGGGCGTTCGGCGCCTTCTGCATCCTGGTGGCGGCGCGGAAGCCTGGCGGCCTTCGGGCGGCGGCCGCCACCAAGCGACCGGTGCTGCAGATCATGCGCGGCGTCCTGCTGGCCACGGAAATCATGATCGTCATCACCGCCTGGTGCATTCGACTGCGGTCCTGGCGGCCACACCGCTGGTGGTCACGGTGCTGTCGATCCCCTTCCTCGGCGAGCATGTCGGCTGGCGCCGCTGGTCGGCGGTCGTCGCCGGTCTCATCGGGGTGCTGCTGATCCTGAAACCCGATGCCGGCGGCTTCCTCGATCCTTGGCTGCTGCTGCCGGTGCTCTGCTGCTTCATGTATGCGGCCTATCTGATCGCGACCCGGCTGGTCAGCCGCACCGACACCCCGGCGACCAGCTTCTTCTATATCGGCGTCGCCGGCGCGATCACGGCGACCCTGGTCGGGCCGTTCTTCTGGACCAGCCTCGAAGGCTGGGACAAGCTCTGGATGGGCGTGTTGTGCATCACCGGCATGACCGGCCACTACCTGGTGATCCGCGCCTATGAGCTGCTGGACGCTTCGGCTGCGCAACCGATCACCTATCTCGGGCTGGTCTATGCGGCGTTCTTCGGCGTGCTGCTCTACGGCGAGTCGTTGACCTGGAACATCGTGGCCGGCTCGGTGATCGTGGTCGGCGCCGGCCTGTTCACCGTCTGGCGCGAATACGTGCGCCGGCATCAACCGCTCTAATCTACCGCTCTAATTCTGCGGCGCCCGATAGTGCGCATCCTCGGCGCGGATCCAATCTGCGGCCGCGATGGTCTTGCCGTCGCAGCGAACCTGATAGGGCTTGCCGCTCATCAGGCTCTTGCTGGCGGCGCGCGCGACGAAATCCTCGACCGTGCGGATCTCATCCTTGAAATGCTCGTACTTCGCCTGGATATGCTCGGCGGCCTCGGGGCCGGAATACTCCGACCCGTTGCGGATGAAGGTGCAGGAGGAGTGACGGACGAAGTCGATGAGATGGGCGATCTCATCCGCCAGCGGGTCGGCGCGCGCCGTTGGCGTGGCGAGGACCAGGAGCATCAGGGCGATAGCGATGGCCCGCATCACGGCAGCTCGGTCTCTGAGACGGCGCCGGACCAGGCCGAGGCGAGATCGGTCGCGCCGCGAAAGCGGCGATCCGGCGCGGCCTGCACCGCGCTCGGGTTGGCGAATTGCGCCGGATAGGGCGCGAGGTCGGTGCAGCTCGCGGTCATGGCTTGGGCGATTCCGTCCAGTGTTTCCTTACCCAGGCGGCGATCCACCAAAGCAACCCCCGGACCGGAGACATCGATCCGTGGCGTGTGAAAGGCGCCATCGAGGTCCATCCCGAAATCCACCAGGAAGGACAGGATCTGCGCGACCGACGGCATGATCTTGCGCCCACCGGAGGCGCCCAGGCCGACCGCGCCCAGGCGGTCCGACAGCGCCACCGTCGGGCACATGTTGGAGAGCGGCTTGGCGCCGCCGCGGATCGAGTTCGGCTTGCCCGGCACCGGATCGAACCACATGACGCCGTTGTTCATGAGGATGCCGGTCGAGGGCGACATCACGAAGGAGCCGAAGCGCGACAGCAGGGTCTGGGTCCAGGCGACGACGTTGCCTTGCTTGTCGACCACGTTGAAATGGCTGGTGCAGGTCTCCCGCGGCTCCGGGCTTTGCTCGCCCATCGTGGCGAGGCGGTCGCGATAGGCCTGGTCCAGGCCGGCAGCATAACCGCGATAGTGCTCGGCTGTCGGCGCGCGGCCCGCTGGCAGACTCTTCGACCAGCCTTCGAGCACTCGGGCGAGCGTCGGTCCCGCGGTCAGCCCGGACGGCGCGAAGATCCGCGCGTCGCGATAGGCGATCTCCACCGGGTCGATGAACCGCGCCTGGTACTGCGTCAGGTCGGTGAGCGAGAGTCGGCAGCCCATCGCGCTCAGGTCCTGAATCAAAGTCCGGCCGATCGCACCGGCGTAGAACGCGTCCGGCCCCTCGCTCGCCAGCTGCCGCAAGCTCTCCCGCAACCGGCCGAGCTTCAAGAAGGCCATCGCGCCGGCCTCGAACGGGACCGGGACGCGACCTTCGGGGAGATAGGTCCTGCGGGTCTCGTCGAACTTCGCGAGCCGCTTCGATTCCACCAGGATCGAGTGTGCGCCGTACCAGTCGATCGCCAGGCCGCGATCGGCCAAGGCGATCGCGGGCTGCGCCAGATCGCTCCAGGGCAAGCGCCCGAAGGTCTTGTGCGCGAGGCCCAATCCGGCGAGCAGCCCGGGGATCGCGATGGAGTGTGGACCCATGATGTTCCGGTCATCGACCACGCCGGGCCAGCCGAAGAAGCCTTCCGGCGTCGGCTGGCCGGTCAGCGGATAATCGGCGGGGTCCAGCGCCGCCGGTGCCACCATGCCGAAATCGAGACAGCGGATCTCCTTGCGCCCGGCGTCCCAGATCGTGGCAAAGCCGCCGCCGCCCAATCCGCTCATCCAGGGTTCAACGGCGCCCAGGGCCAGGCTGGTCGCCACCGCGGCATCCACCGCATGGCCGCCGGCGGCGAGGACGCGCGCGCCGGGCGCCGCCGCATCGCGTGACTGTGCCGCCACCACGCCGCCGGCGCTCTCGACTGCCGGCTTCCGATAGACGACGCTGGTCGGAACGGGATCTGCCTGCATTGACATTGATTCACCCGTATTGCCTTTCAGCCGGAATCTGACCTTTTTCCGGCGATCGGCCAAGCCCAAAGCCGCTGGTTTCTCCGACAATCTCGGCGGCAAGAAACCTCTGCCCGGTGCCGGCGTTTATCGCGGTTCCATTGGAGGTACAAACATGAAGCGCGCTCTGTTGTTCTCGGCGGCAATCTGTCTGGCATGGAGTGGGCATGCGATGGCGCAGCAGGGCAGTTTTGTCGTGCTGTTCCCGTTCGACCAGTCGACCCTAGATACGGCGGCCCGCGCCACGATTTCTTCTGCAGCCGAGGAGTTCAAGCGCACGGGATCGGCGCAGATCTCGGTGCAAGGACATACCGACACGGCCGGCAATGCCGACTACAACCAGGCGCTTTCGGAGCGCCGCGAGGCGGCGGTGACGAATGAGCTGGTCCGCCTGGGTGTACCCGCCGTCGCCATCAACGGCATTGCGGTCGGCGAGAGCCAGCCCGCGGTCCCGACCGGCGACAACGTCCGCGAGGCGCAGAATCGCCGGGTAGACATCCAGGTCGTCGCACCGCCGCCGCCGCCCGCTCCGGAACCCGCTCCCGCACCGGCGCCTGTCGCCGAAACGCCGCCGCCACCACCCCCGCCGCAACCCGAAGAGAAGCGCTGGAGCTTCTCGCCGGGCCTGTTCTACGGCTACAACTTCCATGACCAGCAGGCGACGCACAGCCAGCTGGGCGGCATCAACCTCAGCCTCGATTATCACGCGACCGATTGGATGAGCGTCGGCGTCGAGCAGGCGGGTTTCTATCACTTCGAGACCGATGACGACGGCCCCGGCGGCCGCACCGTGGTCGGCCCGGACTTCTATCTCGGCGACATGTTCTATGTCGGCGGCAATTTCGGCTATCTCTACGGCGATGGATTCCACGACGAGCTGATTGCCGGCCCGGAAGCCGGCGTGCAGTGGGAACTTGTCAACTGGAAGGTCGCCTACGACATTCCCTTCAACCGCGGTCTCGGCGACGGCGTCATCAATACCACCGTCGGCACCACCTTCCGCTTCTGACGACTAGGGATGCTCCGCCATGTCGGCGGAGCATCCCTCGGTCGAGTGGGATTGCTCGGCGATCGCCGAATCGCTCGCCCCAAGCGGTTTGGGGAGCCGGCCCGCCACGCTCTCTAGGACGCGAGACGCACGCGCCAGATTGACTTCGCAGACCGCCTTTTTCATGAGCCGGCAATGAACAGTCTCGGTGGAGCGGAATGTTCCGCTCTCGAAGAACTTGTTCACCGGCGATCCTCCGCCGCAGAACCTGAAATACCCGCACTGCCGGCGGCAAAGCTCGACACCGTCCCGAATATCATCTCGAAGCCTTAAGAAGGGATCTCGTGACGCCATTTCGCCGATTGTCTCCCGGCCGAGATTGCCCAGCACGAAATCGCCATACTCGGACGAGCGCTGACCGAGCAGCTCGGGAGAAAAAGTCGTGGTATCCCCATCGAGGCCGACGGTGATCAGTCTCCAAGGCTCGACCTGGTGGTTCGCCATCTCCGCATGTTCGGACAGAACATTGAGCGACAGATTGGGAAGGTGAAGCCCCGCTGTCGCCCGATCATTGAGAGACAGGAACCGATCCAGGAAGCCCTTGAACTCTTCGGCTACCGCCTCCCCCGCCATGGAACTGCTGGTGTGGCCACCCTCGATCTCATCGATGTTGAAGGTCACGGAGGTGAAGCCATTCTCCACGAAGAAGCGGTGGATCGCCTCCGGTGCCGACAGGTGGGATCGAGTCAGGACACAAATCGCGGAAAACCTGATGGAGTGGGCCTGGAGCATGCGCACACCAGACATGACGGCCGCAAAAGTTCCAGCTCCTGATCGGGTTCTCCGGTTGGTGTCATGGAATTCCCGCGGGCCGTCGATGCTGACCCCGACATAGATTCCTGCTCGCGTGAACAGCCGACACCATGCGTCGTCAATGCGCGTTGCATTTGTCTGCAGCGACTGGAGAATCTGGATTCCATGCCTCCGCACGGCTTCACCGATCAGCTCGCTCGCCTCCTCATAGAAGGTGAGCGGCACCGTCAGCGGCTCTCCGGCGTGCCAGTTGATCGTGAACCCGTCGGGGAAGACGCCCGACGCGCAGACGTTGTCGAGCACGCGAGCGAACGTCTCTATGCTCATTCGGCGCTTGTTGGTGCGGTCGGGAAGATAGCAGTAGCTGCAGTCGATATTGCAGAACGCGGTCGGTTGGACGACCAGCATGCAGAGGTGCCGGGGGTCAGGACGCATCTTACAACACCGCTGCTATTGCGCGGAGCCCCATCCCTTCGACCCGTTCGTCCAGTCCGTCCAGGACGCTTTGTCCCAATCGGTACCGCTGATATCGCTGTCTTGGGCGACAACCGTCAGGCCACTGAGGCCTGCGGCACGAGCGTGGTCGCTGACCAGCCGGTACCGATCCTTCAACAGTAGGATACGCTCCTCGAATGACAGCGGGGCGCGCCCGCCCTGATCATCGGCCGTCATGCCGGCCGAAGCCGGAGCGATGGCGTTTAAGGCGCCGACGCTCGCGCAAAGGGCAACCGCAATGCTTGTCTTCCTGGTTTCCTGGGCCAAGATGTGTCCTCCTCTCTAGGTTTCGGCCTTTTCAGCAGCCGCAGGTCATGGTGTTGGTCTGCGCCGACAACACGCAGCAATTTGTATTCGGGTCGGCCTTCTTGTCCTTCGAGGTGTTGACCTCAGGCTGCGAGTCCGTGGTCGCGGCATCCCCGCCGGGAGTCGGGCCGACGCCATCCGCCTGCGCGACGGCGGTCATTGCCAGTAAAGCGATCAAGACGGCAACACCGATAGTCTTCCGCATGTTGAAATCCTCCCTAGGCCTGCTATGGCTCCGTCGATTATCGCCCAGCCCGCTGGAACTCGCATCATGCAGATGGATGAGGCGCGTATGGCGAGAAGTGCTCCGGGATGCTCAATCAGCCGGGTCCAGTTGCTCGCAACAGCTAGGCCCGGTCATAGCGCAGCATGGCACCAGACGGTGGGTATCAGTCCGGGAAGCCGCCATATATGGTTGTGTGCGCCACGGCACCGGCTGCCGCAAGGGTCAGATGTCGCCGCGCGCCGGCATACTGCAAATGCAGTATGCCCGGCGTTTTCCTCCATGGTAACTTTGCTTGGGGAGCGGGAAGTGCGGCCATGGAAAACATGGAAAGTGCAGTCCGGGCAATCTACGAGACCGTCTTCGATCCAGATCTCTGGCAGGACGCGGCACTAGAATGTGCGCGCCTTTCAGGCAGCTCGACTTTCTTTCTCCAGACCCTGGAGAAAGATAGCGGCGCGGTCAATGTCCTCTCGGCGCACGGGCTGGAGCCGCTCGGGATCGAGGCCTACGAGCGGCATTTCCACAAGCTGGATATCTGGCGCGACGGCTTGTTGGCTGCGCCTTCCGGCAAGATCCATCTATATCAGGAACTCGTCGAGCAGAAGACTTACGAGAGTAGCGAGGTCTTCCACGATTGGGTCAAGCCGGCGGTCGGATTCGACATCTACTGGGGCATGGGCGGCCGCTTCGAGCTTCTTGACGGAAAGCGCTTGGCCTTCTGCGCCACCCACCGCGCGCGAAATGCAGATCCTCTCAGTCCGCAGGAGCAGGAAAAGTATGATCTTCTCCTGCCGCACATCCAGCGTGCCTTGCATCTTCGGTATCTGCTAGATTGGGAGCGATCACGAGCGCGCGCTCTTGAAGCCGTGATCGACGCCTGCGCCGAGGCATTGTTCCTGGTCGATCGCGACGCGCGGCTGGTCTACGCCAACCGCCGGGCCCTGGCCCTTCTGGCGGCGGCGGAGCCGGCACTTCGGGTTCGCCGGGACGGCAGGCTCGAGGCGGTCGCTGCGGCGGATAACCTGCAACTGGCCAAGGGAGTCGCCGCCGCTTGCTCGAAGGAGCTGGCCGCAATGCCGGCGAAGGGTTGGCTGCTCCTGAGCAGGGCGAGCGGGAGGCACCTGGCGGCAGTCGTCTCACCGGTTGTGCCGGCCCGTGTTGCATCCGGCGACCGCTGCGCCGTGATTGCGGTTCGCGACGTTTGGAGCAAGCGCCGCGCCGATCCGGCGAAGATCGCGCTTGTCTTCGGCCTGACACCGGCGGAGTCCCGCCTGGTTGCGAATCTCTCCGAGGGCCAGTCGCTCCGACTGGCAGCGGAGGAGCTGGGCCTGACCTACAACACGGTGCGGACGCAGTTGGCCAGCGCTCTCGGCAAGACCGGGTTCGG
>JAYSFH010000031.1:0-15047 GCA_041913405.1 Dongia sp.
GATCTCCGCCTCGAAGCCGCCTCGGCCTCGGAGCTCCGGGGCAATTTCGAGGGCGATCCCACCTATCGCGTGCCCGAGATCGACTGGAGCCGGACCGCGCGCCGCGTCATGACCCAGCAGCGGCTCTCCGGCATTCCGTTCGACGACGGGCCGGCCATGCGCGCGGCGGGACTGGACGTCGACGAGATCCTGGCCAAGGCGGCCGGCGTTTTCTTCCACCAGGCCTTCCGCGACGGCTATTTCCACGGCGACCAGCATCCGGGGAACATGAGCGTCGGCCTGGACGGCGCGATCCAGGTGGTCGATTTCGGCATCATGGGCCGGATCGACGTGAAGACGCGCTATTTCCTGGCCGACATGCTGATGGGCTTCGTCGAGCATGACTATGCGCGGATCGCCAAGGTCTATGTCGATGCCGGCTATTTGCCGGCCTCGCAGTCGGTCGAGGATTTCACCCTCGCCCTGCGCTCGATCGGCGAGCCGATCCACGGCAAGCCGCTGGCGGAGATCTCCTTCGCCAAGATCCTCGGCCAGATCTTCGCCGCGGCCGAGACCTTCGAGATGGAGGTGCAGCCGCAGCTGCTCCTCCTGCAGAAGAACATGCTGATCGCCGAGGGCGTGTCGCGGCAATTGAATCCGCATCTCAACATCTGGGGCCTGGCCCAGCCGCTGATCGAGCAGTGGATGATCGAGAACCGCGGCCCGCAGGCGCGGATGGAACAGGCCGGCCGCGAGCTGATCCATGCGGTGGAGCGGCTGCCAGCGGTGATGCGCAACATCGACCGCCTGGTCGGCCACTTGGCCGAAGGCGGATTGAAGCTTGATCCGGAAGCGCTGAAGGTGATCAACCGCACGGGATCCAGCTGGTGGCTCTGGATCATCATCGCCGTGCTGTCCGCGGGCCTGTTGTTCCGCTGATCAGGCCTCCGGCGAGAGCGGCGGCGCGAAGCTGAAAGCCGCGGGCAGGGCCGCCTCGATGGCGGCCACCGCCTCTCCGAAGTCTTGCGCCTGCAGGGTGAGGCGGCGCGGTCCCGCAGTGAAGCAACGCCCGGTGCAGATCAGCACCGGCCCGCCCTCCGCCCCCGCGGCCTCCAGGTCCGCCGAAGGCGAGGCCAGGCGCGTCAATTCATGCGCACCGCCGCGCGCCTGCCAATGCGCGACCAGGTCGGCCGCAAGCGCATCCGGCGCCGCGACGCGAAAGGCGAGCCCGGCGCGGGTCGGCGGCGCGAGAAATTCCCAACCGGCCGCCAGGTCGCGGCGGATCGCGCGGGCGGAGATCGGGACACGGCGGCGCTCCGGATCGACCGCGACATGCGCCGCCGCGAAACGCCGCGCCAGCTCCGGCCCATAGGCCTCGGAGGTGAAGACCGCGGTCACCGGCGGTGCTGCCAGTTGCGCGAGGCCGTCGCGCATCAAGGCGACATGGGCCGCCCAGGCGTCCGCGCTCGCGTAATCCACGCGGTGCTCGTCCATGACGCCGGTCACCTGCACATGCGCATCATCGCGATGCGCGGCCGCGATCCAGGCAACCCGGTCTTCGAGCGGGATCGATTCCACGCGCGAGGCCATGGCCACGACGCTGACCCGCCGGCAAGCCGCCGCGGCGGTGCGGATCAGCAGGTGATGGCCCTGATGTGGCGGATAGAACTTGCCGATCACCAGGCCATGCGAAAACTGTTCCGTTCCGGTCAAATTCCGCCGATCAGCTCGATCTTCGAGCCGTCGAAGAAGCGGCCGAGGCGGAAGTCCTTCGGATCCACGACGGGGCGCGCGTTGGTGACGAGATCGGCGGCGAGCTTGCCGGCGGCGGGGCCGATGCCGAAGCCATGGCCGGAGAAGCCGGTGGCAATCACGAAACCCGGCAGCGTATCCACCGGCGAGATCACCGGCACCGCGTCCGGCGTCACGTCGATCATGCCGGCCCAATGCTGGGCGACCTTGGCGCCGGCAAAGCCGGGATGCGCGGCGATCAGATTCTGCAAGGCAGCCTCGGTCGCCTTCTGGTTCGGGATGGGATCCAGCGTGCGCAGCTTCTCGAAAGGCGTCACCGCGTCGGGCTTCCAGGAGCGCGGCGTGTTCCACTCGTTGAGGAAGGCGCCGCCCAGGTGGACGCGCAAGGCCTTCCACTGGCTGCGCATCGCCGGCATGAACTTGGTGAGATAGCGGAAAGTGTTGGGCACGATCTCGACGTCGTTGGCATCGCCGTCGGCCACCGTGTAGCCGCCGTCGAGGCGCTTGCGGAAGGCGTATTTCGAAGACCAGGTCGCCGTCTCCGGCAGGCCGGTGAGCGGCTCGGTGCGCAAGACCGAGTTCATCACCTTCAACTGCGGCAGGTCGATGCCGAGATTGCCGCAGAAGAGATTCGACCAGGCGCCGCCCGCCAGCACGATGCCGGAGCAGGCGATGCGCCCCTTCTCGGTGACCACGCCGGAGACGCGGCCGGCGGAGCGCTCGACGCTGCGCACCGCGCAATTCTCCAGCACCACGGCGCCCTTCGCCTGGGCGGCGCGGGCGATCGCCGGCGCCGCCTTCTGCGGCTCCGCCCGGCCATCGGACGCGGTGTAGAGCGCGCCGGCGAAGCGCTTCTTCATGCCGGGCAGGAGCTGCGCGGTTTCATCGGCGGAGAGCATGCGGGTGTCGAGCTGATAGGGGCGTGCGTGTTCGAGCCAGCCGGCATTGCGCGCAACGTCGGCCTCGTTGTCGCAGGTGTAAAGAATGCCGGACTTGCGGAAGCCGGTCTCGGCGCCGAGCCGCGCGTTGAGGCCGTCCCAGATCCGCAGCGATTCGATGATCAGCGGCAGCTCGCGCGGGTCGCGTCCCATCTTGCGGACCCAGCCCCAGTTGCGGCTCGACTGCTCGGCGGCGATCCGGCCCTTCTCGCAGAGCACGACCGAGATGCCGCGTTCCGCCAATTCGAGCGCCGCCGCTGTGCCGATGATGCCGCCGCCGATGACGACGACGTCGGCCTTTGCGGGAAGCGCGCTGTCGCTGGTGATGCTGTCGGGTGTCGGACCCATGAACTGATGATTCCCCGAAATCGGACGTGAAGGCGGCGGATACTAGAGCCCCGGCGGCGGCCCGCAAACCCGCCAGCGGCCGCGATTTAACCATGCTGCGCCATTTTCCCCGAGGAAAGTGGGGAACGCGGCGACCTCCCTCGGGTTAAAGCCTTAGGGACGCGCCTCATACTCAATCCACGCAGCCTTGACGGTTAATTCCGCCAAACTTGAAAATAGTGCTTTTGCGGAATAAATACTGGCAAGAACTGTGGAATTTGGAGGTCCAATGCTGGCGGGGAAGCGGATCCTGCTGATCGTCGCCGGCGGCATTGCCGCCTATAAGACGCTGGAGCTGATCCGGCGCGGGCGGGAGCGCGGCCTCTCCTTCCGGGTGATCCTGACCAAAGGCGGCGCCGAGTTCGTGACGCCGCTGAGCCTCTCGGCCATCTCCGAGCACAGGGTCTATCAGGAGCTGTTCTCGCTGACCGATGAAAGCGAGATGGGGCATATCCGCCTCTCGCGCGAGGCTGATCTCGTGGTCGTGGCCCCCGCGACCGCCGACATCATGGCGAAGCTCGCCCATGGGATCGCCGACGATCTCGCGACCACGACCCTGCTGGCGACCTCGGCGCCGGTGCTGCTGGCGCCGTCGATGAATATGCTGATGTGGCAGAATGCGGCGACCCAGGCCAATGTCGCGACGCTCAAGGCGCGGCAGATCCGGATGGTCGGGCCCGATGCCGGCGATCTCGCCTGCGGCGAAGTCGGCTCCGGCCGCATGGCCGAGCCCAACGACATTCTGAACGCGATCGAAACCCTGCTCGCGGACGCGACCTTGAAAGGTTTGCGCGCGCTGGTGACCTCCGGCCCGACTTTCGAGCCGATCGATCCGGTGCGCTACATCGCCAACCGGTCTTCCGGCAAGCAGGGCCATGCCATCGCCGCGGCGCTCGCACGCATGGGTGCGGAGACCACCCTGGTTTCGGGCCCGACGCGCCTGCCCGACCCGCCCGGCGTCACCACACGGCATATCGAGAGCGCGGCGGAAATGCTGGCGGCCTGCGAAGCAAGCCTGCCCGTGGATGTGGGTGTGTTCGCCGCAGCAGTGGCCGACTGGAAAGTCGCGCGACCCGCCAACCAGAAGATCAAAAAGGACGATTCGGGCCGCACGCCGGCGCTGGAACTTGCCGCCAATCCCGACATTTTACAGAGCATGTCGCAGGTTGGCTCCAAGCGCCCGAAACTGGTGATCGGCTTTGCCGCCGAGACCGAGAATCTCGTCGCCAACGCAAAGGCCAAGCTGGCGAAGAAAGGCTGCGACTGGATCCTGGCCAACGACGTCTCGCCCGACCGCGGCACTTTCGGCGGCGACCGCAACCGGATCCATCTGGTGACCCCGACCCAGAGCGAGGATTGGCCGGATCTCTCCAAGCTCGAGGTCGCCGATCGCCTGGGGCTTCGCATCGCCGCGCATTTTGGAAGGACCCATGCCTGAGTCCGTTATCACCGTGAAGGTGACGCGCCTTGCGCACGGCGCCGATCTGCCGCTGCCGCATTACGCCACGGGGGAGAGCGCAGGCCTCGACCTCGTCGCCGCCGTCGCCGATGAATTCCGCCTCGCACCCGGCGAGCGCGCGCTCATTCCGACCGGTTTCGCGATGGCGCTGCCGCCGGGCTACGAGGCGCAGGTGCGGCCCCGCTCCGGCCTCGCGCTGAAGCACGGCGTCACCACCTTGAACACGCCGGGCACGATCGACGCCGATTATCGCGGCGAGGTCGGCGTCATCCTGATCAACCACGGCCAGGAGGTCTTCACCATCAAGCGCGGCGACCGGATCGCGCAGATGGTGGTGGCGCCAGTCACCCGCCTGCAATGGTCGGAGCAGGCGACCCTGGACACGACGGCGCGCGGGACCGGCGGCTTCGGCTCGACCGGCGTCGGAATCAAAGTCGCAGCAACGGAGGGTCTCCATGGATAGGGCGGTTGCCATGCTGCACCCTTCCAAACGCCTTCTCTTCGCGATCGAGGCGGTGCTGGACATTGCCTATTACGGCGGCTCCCAGCCGGTGCAATCCGGCGAGATTTCCGGCCGCCAGGGCATCCCGCGCCGCTACCTGGAACAAGTCTTGCAGCATCTGGTGCGGGCGGGCATCCTGGCGGGGCATCGTGGCCCGAAAGGCGGCTACATGCTGGCCAAGGAGCGGCGCCGCATTTCCATGGGCGAGATCGTTCGCGCGGTCCGCCAGTTCGAAGGCGGAAGCGATCCGGTCGAGACCGCTTCCGGATCGCGGGTCGGGCTCGAAGTCGTACGTCCGCTCTGGCGCCAGCTGCAGCTCGAAATGCTGGCCAAACTCGATGCCGTAACGCTGGAGGATCTGTGCACCAAGGCGCAGAACGCCGGCATACGTTCGGACGCGCATCAACGTTTGGATTTCAGCATCTAGGGCTTGGTCTGGTCGATCGAATTGCCGCGGACGCGGCCTTTCCTATCAGAACTGCGTCATGCCAAGGCTTGGCCTTGGCATCCACGAGTTTGTGGCGACTGTAGCAGTGCATCCTGATAGAAACTCGTGGATCCCAAGGCCAAGCCTTGGGATGACGATCCAGTGGATTGATGGACCCAGATCCAAGAGGCGCATCAGGGGGCGCAAGACGTCATGACCGAAGCAGCGGCCCAGTTTCGCGGGCGGATTTACGACACCTTCCTGGATACGATCGGCGCGACGCCGATCGTGCGGCTGGCCAAGCTCGCCAAGTCCGAGAACGTGAAGGCCGATCTCCTGGCCAAGTGTGAGTTCTTCAACCCGCTCTCGTCGGTGAAGGACCGCATCGGCCTCGCCATGATCGATGCGCTCGAAGCCGAGGGCAAGCTGAAGCCGGGTGCCACGCTGATCGAGCCGACCAGCGGCAATACCGGCATCGCGCTCGCCTTCGTCGCGGCGGCCAAGGGCTACCGGTTGATCCTCACCATGCCGGAGAGCATGTCGATCGAGCGGCGCAAGATGCTGCGCCTGCTCGGCGCCGAGCTCGAGCTGACGCCGGCGCCGCGCGGGATGTCGGGCGCGATCCAGCGCGCCGAGCAGCTGCTGAAGGAGATCCCGAACTCGATCATGCCGCAGCAGTTCAGCAACCCCGCCAATCCCGACATCCACCGCAAGACCACGGCGCTGGAGATCGTCCAGGACACCGGCGGCAAGCTCGACTACTTCCTTGCCGGCGTCGGCACTGCGGGCACCATCACCGGCGTCGGCGAGGTCATCAAGCAGAAGATTCCCGGCGTCAAAGTGGTCGCGATCGAACCCGAGGATTCGCCGGTGATTTCGGGCGGCCAGCCCGGCCCGCACAAGATCCAGGGCATCGGCGCCGGGTTCATTCCCGACAACCTCAACCGCGCCATCATCGACGAAGTCCTCACCGTCTCGAATGCCAATGCCTTCGCGATGGCGCGCAAGGCCGCCCGCATCGAAGGCATGCCGGTCGGCATTTCCTCCGGGGGTGCGCTCGCCGCCGCGTGTGAGCTTGGCCGACGCCCCGGCATGGAGGGAAAACGCATTCTTGTGATCCTGCCCTCATTTGCCGAGCGTTACCTCTCGACGGCTTTGTTCGAGGGTTTAGAATAGCGCGCGCGTCCTCTCCGGCAGGCCGCCCCCTACTCGTCGTCATGCCAAGGCTTGGCCTTGGCATCTACGAGTTTGGTGCCGCTTGAAAGCAACTCGTGGATCCCAAGGCCAAGCCTTGGGATGACGACCGAGAGCGGACGAGGAGCGAACAAGACCGGCCGAAAGCGCGTTCCCAATGCTCGAACTCAGCGACCGCCAGCTCGAACGCTATGCCCGCCATGTGATCCTCGACGAGGTCGGCGAGGAAGGTCAGGCCAAGCTCATCTCCGCCCGCGTGCTGGTGGTGGGTGCGGGCGGCCTGGGCGCGCCGCTGCTGCTCTATCTCGGCGCGGCGGGCATCGGCACCCTGGGTGTCGTCGATGACGACACGGTCGATCTCTCCAACCTGCAGCGCCAGGTCATACACGACGAGACGACGCTCGGGCTGCCCAAGGTCGAGAGCGCCAAGGCGCGGCTCGCCAAGCTCAATCCGGATATCAATGTCGTCACCCATCAGGAACGCTTGAACGCCGAGAACGTCGAGCGCCTGATTGCGGACTACGACATCATTGCCGACGGCAGCGACAATTTCCGCACCCGCTATCTCTTGAACGACGTCTGCTTCAAGCTGAGCAAGACGCTGGTGAGCGCGGCGCTGTTGCGTTTCGACGGCCAGCTCTCGACCTACAAGGCACATCTCGGTGACGGCCATCCCTGCTATCGCTGCATCTTCCCGGAGCAGCCGCCTTCCGATCTCATCCCGCGCTGCGAGGAGGCCGGCATCTTCGGCGCGGTCGCCGGCGTCATGGGCTGCCTGCAGGCGACCGAGGTGTTGAAGGAGATCCTGGGCCTCGGCGATTCGCTCTCCGGCAAGCTGGTGATCTATGACGCGCTGGCGCCCGCCTTCCGCACCGTGCGCATCGCCAAGGACCCCGACTGCCCCTGCTGCTCGCAGCGGCCGACCAAGGCTTGAGCCCGCGGGTGATGCAAGACCCGCTGATGTCCCAGGGCTATGACATCTGGACGCCGACGCTCCGGATCGCCAGGCCCACGGACAGCATCGAGGCTTTGCTGCCTTTCTACGTCGACGGCCTGGGCTTCCAGGTCCTGACGAGGTTCAACGACCACGAAGGCTTCTCCGGCGTGGTGCTCGGCCATCCCGGCCAGGCCTATCACCTCGAGTTCACGCATCAGCACGGCCATAGGGTCGGCCGCGCGCCGAGCACCGACAACCTGCTGGTTCTCTATCTGCCGCAGCGCCTCGCTTACCAGGCGGCGATCGGCGCCATGGTGGATGCCGGCTTCAAGCCGGTCCGCTCCACCAATCCCTATTGGGAGCAATACGGCATGACCTTCGAGGACCCGGACGGCTATCGGGTCGTGCTGGCCAACAAGAGCTGGGACCGCTAGCGCTTAGCAGTTTCCCGCCGGTTTGACCGCGCCGTGTGTGGTCGCCGCCCGGTCCATTCCAAACTGCGGAATTCCGCTCTCGATGGGTGCGGATCGTCACGTTTCGGGTCGGCCGTCGCCAACCCGGCGGCCGGCGGCGCGACCGATCTCGGACGGCGTCCTGATCGTCAGGCGCGATGCTCCGAAGGAGGATCCCATGCCCGCTTTCATGCTCAAGCAGCTGCCCTGGTGGATGCAGCCGCAGACCACCTATGGCGACGGCGGCGACAACACCCTGTACGGCGGCAGCCTGGTCCACAATCTCATCGACGGCGGCGACGGCAACGACTCGCTGTGGGGAAACATCGGCGACGACACTCTGCTGGGCGGCGCCGGACGCGACAATCTCTACGGCGGGAGCGGCAACGACACGCTCTGGGGCGGCGACGGCGACGACACATGGCTGGACGGCCAGGACGGCGACGATCATGTCTACGGCCAGGCCGGAGACGACCTCGTGCTGGGGGGCGCCGGCAACGATTTCCTCTCCGGCGGCTATGGCAACGATACGCTGATCGCCGGCACCGGGCATGACGAGCTGCACGGCGAGGAGGGCAACGACACGCTGGCCGCCGGGGACGACGGCAGCCTGCTCTACGGCGACCAGGGCGACGACACGATCTTCGGCGCCGGCGGCACCGACATCGTCTATGGCGGCGACGGCAATGACGACGTCTATGCCTATGGCGGATACGACGAGCTGCATGGCGGCGCCGGAGACGACAAGCTGCGGCTTTACGACGGCGGCGGCGCAGCCTTCGGCGACGACGGCAACGATTTCCTCGGCGGCGGCAACGACGTGGACGGGCTGTTCGGCGGCGACGGCGAAGACCTGCTGATGGGCGGCGGCGGCAACGACACGCTGTGGGGCGGTGCGGGCCGTGACAACGTCGATGCCGGCGGCGGCGACGATTTCCTCTATTGCACCGTCGATGACATCCGCAACGACGACATCCATGGCGGCGCCGGCGCCGATACCCTGTTCATCGCCGAGGACATCACGATCTATCTCGGCGACGAGAAGAGCCACATCAAGGGTGTCGATATCATCGACTGCCAGAACGCGTCGGTCTCTTTGCACCTGACGCCGCAGGACGTGCTCGACTTCACCGATTCCGGCTGGCTGCGGGTGTATGGCGAGGAGCACGACAAGGTGGAATCGCTGGGCAACAACTGGCACCAGGAGACCACTTACAACGACAACGGCCACATCATGGACACCTACAGCGCCAGCGTGAACGGGCAGACGGTCTATCTTTCGGTCGAGCAATCGATCAACACGGCGATTGCCTGAGCGCGGGCGACGCCCTAGAGCTTGGCGCCGTCGAACTGCTTGACCTGGAGCGCATCGAGATCGGCTTCCGGCACGCAGCGCAGGTTGATGGCGCGCGTGTCGGTCCCGTCCGGGCTGACGGCGGCGGCGAAGACATGGATGCCGCAGGTCTTGCAGAACTGGTGAGCGATGCGGTGCTTGTTGAACTCGTAGGCGGCGAGCGCGCCTTCACCCTGGTCGAGCTTGAACTTCGCGACCGGGAAGAAGGCCATCAGCATGCCCTTGCGGCGGCAGATCGAGCAGTTGCAGCTCATCGCCTCTTTGGGCAGGTCGGCATCGACGGAGAATTTCACCGCACCGCAGTGACAGCTGCCCTGGAACGCCATGATGCTACCCTCCTATGTGAATTCAGGTCGTCATGCCCGGGCCCAGCGGACGATTGTCCGCATGCGCGGACGGGCATCTCCCGAAGAGTTTGCACTGGAAGCAGATCCCCGGGTCAAGCCCGGGGATGACGCTCGCTTGAAGATCAGGCGAGCTTGAGCTCCATGTAGATCGAGGATTCGTTGTCCGGATAATCGCCGAACGGACCGCGGTTGGCGAAGCCGACCGAGCGGTAGAGGCTCAGCGCCTCGAGCTGCTTGTTGCCGGTCTCGAGCCGGAGCAGATCGATGCCGCGGTCTTTCGCATGGCCGAGCAGGCGGTCGAGGATCAGACGGCCGATGCGCCGTCCGCGCGCAGCCGGCGCCACGTACATGCGCTTCACCTCGGCCCAGGCCGCGCCGGATTCGTCGGCCGGCCGCACCGCCACGGCGCCGAAACCGAGCAGCACCGCCCCGTCGCGCGCGACGTAGAAGGCGATGTCCGGCTGCTTCAGCGCCGAGATATCGAGGAGGAAGTTCTCGTCGGCGGAATAGAGCGTGTCGTAATAGCGATCTGCCTCTTCCAGGAGGGCGCGGATTTCCGGCTGGTCGGGATCTTCGATCCCGATCTTCGCCGGCGACAATTCCTGGTTCAGAGCATCGCCTCCAGGACGCGATCGGGCGGCTTGTGGCCGTCGGCGAAGGTCTTGATGTTGATGATGACCTTCTCGCCCATATCGACGCGGCCCTCGATCGTGGCCGAACCCATATGCGGAAGGAGGACGACGTTGTCGAGCCGGAGCAGCTTCGGGTTGACCGCGGGCTCGTGCTCGAAGACGTCGAGCCCCGCACCGGCGATTTCCTTCTTCTCCAGCATGCGGGTCAGCGCATTCTCGTCGACGACCTCGCCGCGGGCGGTGTTGACCAGATAGGCATGCTTCTGCAGCAACTTCAGCCGCCGCGCCGAGAGGAGGTGATAGGTCGCCGGCGTGTGCGGGCAATTGATGGAGATGATGTCCATCCGCGCCAGCATCTGGTCGAGACTCTCCCAATAGGTCGCTTCGAGCTGCTGCTCGAGCGAGGGATGGACGCGGCGGCGGTTGTGGTAATGCACCGAGAGGCCGAAGCCCCTTGCTCGTCTGGCGACGGCCGTTCCAATACGCCCCATGCCGACGATGCCGAGGCGCTTGCCGGAGATGCGGTGGCCGAGCATGAACATCGGCCCCCAGCCCTTCCATTCGCCGGACCGGATCAGGCGTTCGCCTTCGCTGACCCGGCGGGCGGTCGCGAGGATCAGCGCCATGGTCATGTCGGCGGTGTCCTCGGTGAGGACGCCAGGGGTGTTGGTGACGGTGATGCCGCGCTGACGGGCGCTGGCGAGATCGATGTGATCGACGCCGGTGCCGAAGGAGGCGATCAGCCGGAGATTGGGGCCGGCCTGGGAGAGGACGGCGTTGTCGATGCGGTCGGTGACGGTGGGGACCAGGACGTCGGCGGTCTTCACCGCTTCGATCAGCTCGGCCTGCTCCAGCGGCCGGTCCTCCAGGTTCAGCTTGACCCGGAAGAGCTCCATCATCCGGGTCTCGACGCTGTCCGGAAGCTTCCGCGTGACGACGACATAGGGCTTGCCGGGCATTCAGAGACCTCGCCGAGACTTCCGGGGCTGCGCCTCCCCCGGCGCTGGAGATCATGCAATAGCAAGCCGGGCGCCGCGTTGTCCAGCGCCGGTCCCGGGTCCGGCCAAAGGGTGGAAAACCCAATTGAAGTCGCGGCTTGACGCGAGTCCGATCCCAATTAGATTGGTCGGGAAATGCCCGATTCGCTCGCCGTGCGCGTCCTCTTCGGCCTGTTGATGCTCGCCTGCGTCATTCCGGCGCAGCCGAGCCATGCGCAAGAGAACCTGCCGTTGCCGCGCTTTGCCTCGTTCAAGTCCGCCGAGGTCAATCTGCGCACCGGGCCGGGCGAGAATTACCCCAAGCAATGGGTCTACCAGCGGGCCGGCATGCCGGTAGAGATCTTCGACGAATGGGACACCTGGCGGCGGATCCGCGACTACCAGGGCGTCACCGGTTGGGTCAGCGTCAATCTGCTGACCAGCAAGCGCATGGCGATCGTGCTCGAAACCCGCCGGACCCTGCATGATTCGCCCAGCGAGACCGCCCGGGTGGTGGCAGAGGTCGAGCCGGGCGTGATCGGCCAGATCGATGAATGCAGCGGCGATTGGTGCCGGGTCGAAGTCCGGGATCAAGCGAACCGAGCCGAAGGCTGGTTGAAGCGGACCGAGATCTGGGGCGTGAACCCGACCGAGAATTTCAAGGAATAGTGAGAGCGTCATTGCCGGGCTTTGACCCGGCAACCTCGTGCCTTCTGGAGCCAGATGCCCGGGTCAAGCCCGGGCATGACGATTGGGATTGAGAGTCAGCGCCAGGGCCAGAGGATCACCGAGAGAATGTTGACGTAGTCGTCGGTCCAGACCCGCGTATCCGCGGCGTCCGGGAAGGCCTGCCAGCGCGGATCGCCGGCGAGCGCGCCGAGATCGGCATCGGCCCGCGCCAGCACCGCCCATTCCGAGGGCGAGATCAGGGAGTTCGGGGCCGGATCGCCCGGGAAGAACTGCCAGCGCCCGGTGAGACCGCGATCCTCTGCCAACCGCGCCACGGCCGGGAGCAGCTGCAGATTGCGGTTGGAGAGATGCAGCAGCAGCAAGCCGCTGGGCTGCATCTTCTGCAGATAGAGATCGATCGCTTCCCGGGTCAGCAGATGCACCGGAATCGAATCCGAGCCGAAAGCGTCCAGCACCAGCAGGCGGAACCCGGCATCCGGCTCGTCGCCGAGCTTCAGCCGGCCGTCGCCGAGCACGACGCGGGCCTCCGGCGCGCAATCGGCCAGGTAGGTGAAGTAGCGGGGATCGCGCGCGGTCGCGAGGATGGCGGGGTCGATCTCGAAATAGGTCCAGGATTCCCCGGGTTGACTGAGACAGGCCATGGCGCCGGCCCCGAGGCCGATCACGCCGACCGGAGAGACCGGCGACGTCGCGCGCAGCGACGCGATCGCCTGCCCGGCCGGCCCTTGTTCGGCGTAATAGAGCAACGGCTCGCGGCGGCGCGCGCGATCGGTGAATTGCGCGCCATGGGTGGTGTTGCCATGCATCAGGAAATGCGCACCGCCGCCGGCATCGGTCTCGATCCGATGCACGCCTAGGAAGCTGCGATAGCGCGCGAGCTCCGGCCGCAGCGAGATGTCGGAACCGGCGGCCAGCACCGCGGCGGCCAGCAGGGTGAGCCCGACCGGCTTCCTGCGCGCAGCGAAGCAGAGCACCGCCGCCACCGCCTTGATCGCGACCATCCATTGCAGCGCGCCGGCGACCGAAGCGGCGGCCAGGGCGAAGCGCAAGACGAAGAACAGCGCCACCGCCGCCGCAATCCAGCGCCAGTCGAGCCAGGCTTTCGCGGGCACACCACGACCGACGGCCCAGAGCGCGATCGCAGCGAAGAGCGCGATCGGTACCTCGTAGACACCGGAGAAGATCAAGGGCGCCAGCACGGCGTTGAACATGCCGCCGAGCGCCCCGCCCAGCGACATCAGCAGGAAGTACTGGGTGAGATACCAGGGATCGGGCCGCAGGGCGACCAGCTCCGAATGGCAGCTCAGCGCCAGCAGGAATAGGACCGCGATGCCGATCGCGATCTGCGGCAGGCCGATGCTGGTCTCGAAGCCGGCCACCAGGACGGCAATGGTCGCGACATAGGGAATCGACCGGGCGACCGCATCGCGCGGGATCAGCGGCCGGCGCGCGAAGGCGATCACGAAGGTCAGCAGATAGACGATCAGCGGCAGGATCCACAGCAGCGGCACCGAGGCGATGTCGGTTGAGACCTGCAACGTCACGCCGAGGAACAAGCTGGACGGCGCGGCCGCCAGGGCCAGCCAGCGCAGGCGCAGCGGCCAGTCCGGCTTGCGGACCGGGCCGCGCACCGCCGCTTCCGCCTCGCTGATGCCGATGAACTGCGTCGGCGAATGCCGTATCGTCATGATGCCGCAGAGCCCGAGCAGAATTACCAGCGCGCCGAAGCCGACCGACCAAAGGCGGCTCTGCGCCACCAGGCCGAGTTCCGGCTCGATCAGCACCGGATAGAGCAGCAGTGCAGCGACGCTGCCGATATTGCTGGCGGCATAGAGGAAATAGGGATCGGCGGCGTCACGCGCGTCGGTCAGGGCGTACCAATGCTGCAGCAGCGGCGCCGTGGCCGAGACGATGACGAACGGCAGGCCGACCGTCATCGCCATCATCAAGATAAGATCGCCTTGCGGCGGGCGGGTGGTCGGCGGAACCCAGTCCGCCGGCACCACGACCGGCAGGACCAGGAACGCGGCGCCGCAGAGCACAGCATGAACCAGCATCTGCAGCGGCGGGAAGGCGAGCTTGGCCGAGAGCAGATGGGCGTAGAGATAGCCGGCGAGCAGCGCGATCTGGAAGAACAGCGAGACCGTGATCCAGACCGAAGCCGCGCCGCCGAGCTTGGGCAGGATCATCCGCCCCAGCATCGGCTGGATCAGAAACACCAGCCAGGCGCTGAGCAGCATGGTCCCGGCGAACAGCCAGGTGCTGCGCGAGGTCGGCGTGTGTGCTCCCACTCTCTCCCCCTAGTCGCGACTCGGCGCTTAGCATACGGGGAAAGCCGGGATCAGAGTATGGCCACAGACTCCGTCGTCATCCCGGGACTTGGTCCCGGGATCCACGCCTTTTCTATCGTGCAGCACCCAAGGCGTGGATCCCGGCGCCTAGCGCCGGGATGACGGATGGGGCGGAGCTTAAAGCAGAGCTTCTAAGCAAAATCCCCGGCCAGCTCGGCGCGGATCTCTTCCGGGAGCACGGCCATGTGGCTGTATTCCGGATGGCTGAAGCCGAGGATCACCTGGCGGTCCTTCGCGCGGAACAGCGCCACCTGCTCGGGCGTGAAGGGGAAGTGGATGAACTGCACCGAGGAGGCCTTGCCTTCCTCATTGGTGCGGTCCTGGTCGGCTTCGGGGACGCCCTTCACCACTTCGCCGTCGAGCTTGATGAAGGCGGTGTTCTCGACACCGCCCAACCGCGCCAGGAAACGCGCGCGGCGCACCGGGTCGTCGATCTCGAACATGACCGTCGCGGTCAATTCGCTGCCCTGGGGAATGAGCGGGTTGTAGGCGCGGAGCTCGTCCTCGATCTGCGCCTCGCCGCCCTTCTCGATATGCAGCATCTCCTGGACCTGCTGCAGCATGGTCTCGAAGCATTCGAAGTAGAAGGTCGCGACCGGGCCGACTTCCATGCGCCGCTTGCGCTTGCGCGCGACCACCGCCTTGCGGAGCTCCGCGCGCTTCGCCGCG
>JAYSFH010000031.1:15057-16084 GCA_041913405.1 Dongia sp.
GGCAGGATGTCGGCACGGCTGATCGCCGTCTTCTTGGCAGCAGCAGTCATCGCAGAACTCCGTGAGACTCTAGTTCAGCCCGTAGGCGCGGGCGAAGAGCTGGATCGGGTGCCAGGCGTGTTCAGGCGCCTTTTCCGCGTCCAGCCGCTCCATGCCCTGGACGATATGCTCGCCGGCCAGCGGGCATTCCGAGGCGACGAAAGCCTTGCCTGCGGAGATCGCCTGGCGCGCCACGGGTCGGCCGACCTTCAATGCGGTCTGGAAGTTGCCCTTGAAGATGCCCCAGGAACCGCCATGGCCCGAGCAGCGCTCGATCACCGCGAGGTCGGCGTCGGGGATGAGCTTCAGCATCTCCGCCGCCTTCTGGCCCATGTTCTGGGCGCGCGAATGGCAGGCGATATGCACCGCCATGCCGCCCGGCAGGGCGTTCAAGCCCGGCGCCAGGCCTTCGCGGCGCGCGATATCGACCACGTATTCGCTGACGTCGTAGGTCGCGCCGGAGAGCGTCTTGATCCGCGCATCGTCGGGCAGGATCAGCGGCCATTCGAATTTCAGCATCAGCGCGCAGGACGGGACCAGTGCGATCACGTCATAGCCGTCGGCGACATAGGGCAGCAGTGCGTCGGCGACGGTCGCCGCATGCTCGGCGACGCGGGCGACGTCGCCGCGCTCAAAATGCGGCATGCCGCAGCAGCGCGGGTAGACCACCTCGGTCGCGACGCCGTTGCGGGCGAGCACCGCCTGGGCCGCGGTGCCGATCTCGGGATTGTTGTAGTTGGCGAAGCAGGTCGCATAGAGCACCGCCTTGCGGCCGAAGGCGGGCGCGGCGGTGTTGACTTCCGGTTTGTTCTCGGCGGCGCGCAGCACCAGGGTGCGGCCGTGGAATTTCGGCAGATAGGCCTCGCGGTCGACGTGGGCCACCTTCTCCAGCACGGCGCGGGCGAGGCCGTTCTCCGCCGCGGCATTGGCGATCGGCGCCGCGAGGGCCGCGGCCTTGCCATTGCGATCGGTCTCGGTGAACTGCGCG
>JAYSFH010000032.1:0-4397 GCA_041913405.1 Dongia sp.
TTCGGCGACCGCCGCAAGGCCATGCTGGAAGACATCGCCATCCTGACGGGCGGCGAGGTCATCTCCGAAGACCTGGGCATCAAGCTGGAGAGCGTCACGCTCGACATGCTCGGCAAGGCGAAGAAGGTGCAGATCGAGAAAGAGAACACCACCATCGTCGACGGCGCCGGCAAGAAGAAGGAGATCGAGGGTCGCTGCAACCAGATCCGCGCCCAGATCGAAGAGACCACCAGCGAGTACGACAAGGAAAAGCTGGCCGAGCGTCTGGCCAAGCTGGCCGGCGGCGTCGCGGTCATCCGCGTCGGCGGCGGCTCGGAAGTCGAGGTGAAGGAGCGCAAGGATCGCGTCGATGACGCGATGCACGCGACCCGCGCCGCGGTCGAGGAAGGCATCGTCGCCGGCGGCGGCGTGGCGCTCCTCTACTCGGTGAAGGCGCTCGACAAGGTGAAGTACGACAACAACGACCAGAAGGTCGGTGTGGACATCATCCGTCGTGCGATCCTCGCGCCGGTGAAGCTCATTGCCGAGAACGCCGGCGTCGATGGCGCCGTGGTCTCGGGCAAGCTCCTCGAGTCCAAGTCCACCAACTGGGGCTACGACGCCCAGTCGGGTGAGTATGTGGACATGGTGAAGGCCGGCATCATCGACCCGACCAAGGTCGTGCGCTGCGCCCTGCAGGATGCGGCCTCGGTCGCGGCCCTGCTGATCACCACCGAGGCGATGATCGCCGAGCGTCCGGAGAAGAAGTCCGCCCCGATGGGCGGCCCGGGCGGCGGCATGGGCGGCATGGGCGACATGGACTTCTAAGTCCAAGCGCACATAGCCCATTCGTCTAAGCGAAGGGCCTGCATCCGCGAGGGTGCAGGCCCTTCTGCTTGTGCGGCAGGCGCTCGCCGCCAGCGGCTGAGAAGAGGGGAGCGACCCTCAGGGCACGCGGTGCACGCCGGTCCCTTTCAGAATCAGGTTGTGGCTGTTCCGCTGCTGTATCGCCTGGTTGTTGAGGTCGAGGCCGCGGCGCCGCAGGTTGAGATCAAGATTGCCGGCGCAGGCGTTTCGCGCCGCCGTGGTGCCGGCGCCCTGGCATTGCAAAAGGCCCCTCGCCCGCTCGTTCCGGAGTTCCTGGGCCTGGTTGCGCAGCTGGTTCTGGACCTCGCTGTAGCGACGGGCCTCGGCATTGGCGGCGTCGAACTGGGCCGGCGTCTCCTGGGCGACGGCAGGCAGGGCGCAGAGCAGGGCCAGCGCCGCAACCGCAGCCGGCCAAGGCCCGCGCCCGCGGAATGCTTTCGCCATGACAATCTCCTTGAAGGGAGTATATGGGGTGCCGAGCGAGTGCCCGCCAGCCGCCCTGCGTGCCGATGTCCGCCAGAGAGCTGATCATACGCCCCGCCCGCACCGGCGAGGGATCGATCCTGACGGCGCTGTGCGTCCGGTCCAAGGCGCATTGGGGCTACGATCCCGCCTTTATGGCCGCCGCCGCGCGGCTGCTCCGAATCCGTGAGAGCGAGATCGAGGCCGGCGGCGTCCTGGTCGCTTTCGAGGCGGCGCAGCCTTGCGGCGTCGCCGTGATCCTGCCGCTCCGCCGCCCGCACTGGTGCGAACTCAGCCATCTCTTCGTGGCGCCGGAGAGCTTCGGGCGCGGGGTCGGGCGGGCGCTGTTCGACGCCGCAGTGGCGCTGGCGGTGGACCGGGGCGCCCAGCATGTCTCGATCCTGTCCGACCCCAACGCCGCCGCCTTCTACGAAAAGCTGGGCGCGCGGCGCTGCGGCGAGGCGCCGTCGGGCGTGGTCCCGAACCGCATGCTGCCGCTGTACGAAATCCAGGTCGCGCGGCGATCCGCCGCGGATTGATTCAAGTCAAAGAAAGCCCGGCGCCGCGCCGCGATCATGCGCCAGATCGCATTGCGCGAGGCGTGCCCGTGACCGAGACCGATTCCGCCGAGAATGCCAAGGCCCTGGCCCTGAAACACGACCGGCCGGTGCCGCGCTATACCAGCTACCCGACGGCGCCGCATTTCCACACCGGCATCGGCCCCAACGCACAGCGCGCCTGGCTCGCCGCCAGCGACCCCGCGGCGCCGGTCTCGCTTTACGTCCACGTGCCCTATTGCCGGCAGATGTGCTGGTATTGCGGCTGCCACACCAAGATCGTCGCCCGCTACGCGCCGGTCGATGATTTCGTCGCGCATCTCATCGGCGAGATGGAGCTGGTCGCCGCCGCCCTGGAGAGCCGGCGACGCGTCG
Organism: Dongia sp.; assembly: GCA_041913405.1. Taxonomy (GTDB): domain Bacteria; phylum Pseudomonadota; class Alphaproteobacteria; order Dongiales; family Dongiaceae; genus Dongia. The sequence continues at coordinate 2,241 of JAYSFH010000032.1, forward strand.
CTCAGCTGCATTGGGGCGGCGGCACGCCGAATGTCCTCTCGCCGGCGGATTTCGCGCGGCTGATGGGCGAATTGCGGCGCCGGTTCGACTTCAATTCCGAGACCGAAATCGCCATGGAGCTCGACCCGCGCTGGGTCAGCAGCGCGTTGCTCGCGGCCTTGCAGGAAAACGGCCTGCGGCGCGCCAGCCTCGGCATCCAGGACTTCGATCCGATCGTGCAGCGGGCGATCAACCGCGAGCAGCCCTTCGACCTGGTCCGCGACGTCGTGCGGAACCTGCGCGGGATCGGCGTCGGCGGCATCAATTTCGACATGATCTACGGACTGCCCTATCAGACCCGGGCGGGCTTCGCGCGTTCGATCGAGCAGGCGCTGTCGCTCCGGCCCGAGCGCTTCGCCGTCTTCGGCTACGCCCATGTGCCCTGGATGAAGAAGCACCAGGCGCTGATCGTGGAAGATGCGCTGCCCGACGCCGCCTTGCGCGCGGAGCTGGCCGCGAATGCCGCGCGCCAGATCGAGGCCGCCGGCTATCGACGCATCGGGCTCGATCATTTCGCCCGGCCCGAGGATCCGCTCGCGATCGCCTTCGACCAGGGCACATTGCGGCGGAACTTCCAGGGCTACACCACCGACGCCAGTGAGACTCTGATCGGGCTCGGCCCCTCGGCGATCAGCGCAACGGCGGACGGCTATGCTCAGAACGCCGCCGACATTCCGCTCTGGCGCCGCGCGGTCGATGCCGGACATCTCGCGACGCAGCGCGGGCTCGCGCTCACGGCGGAGGATCGCTGGCGCCGTGCCGCGATCGAGCGGATCATGTGCGCGGGCGTGCTCGATCTCGAGGCGCTGGCCGCGGAATTCGCACTGCCGAACGCGCAGTTCCCGGCCGAGCGTGCGCGGCTCGCCCCGCTGATCGCCGACGGACTCGCGACGCTTTCCGGCAATGTCCTGCGCGTGACCGAAGCGGGCCATGCCCTGAGCCGGCTGGTTGCGGCGGCCTTCGACGCCTATCTCAACGCCGGGCCGGGGCGCCACAGCCGCGCCGTCTAGAGCGGCGCCCCCTCCTTTATCTCAGTTGTCCCGGCGCATTGCTTCGGCGAGAATCCCGGCACGCAAATCGCGCCAGGGGTACACCATGCGTGCAAAGTCGATCGCGCCGCTTCTCTGCCTGCTCGCCGGGGCGGCGCCGGCAATGGCGCAACAGGACCAGCCGACCACCAAGATCGGCGGCAAGGTGCTGGAGCTCGTGACCACCGGCGAGTCACGCATGCAGGCGAAGATCGACGGCGAGATCCTGGAAGAGGATGCCTATATCGAAGTCGAGACCTCATTCGACGACGGCGCTCGCGGCGCGGCGGTGCTGCTGGTTTCCGACGGCGGCAACGGCTGTCCCGGGAATTACGTGGTGATCTCGGTGGACGAGGGCAAGGCGGCTACGACGGAGCCCTTCGGCACCTGTTCGGACAATGCCGAGGCCGGTGCCGACCAGGGTATCGTCACGGTGCGTTTCCCGCCGATCGGTGGGCGCGACGGCACGGTTTATCGCTGGTCCTTCGCCAAGGGGCTGGAGCCGCCGGTCGCCGAGCCGTTCCAGCCGAAGCCGGGCACCAACTGGGCGAACGCCAACGAACTCATCGGCAAGTATCCCTGGGAAGCGCTGGACAATGCCGATGTCCTCAACGCCTTCAAGGCGCTGCTCGGCCCGGACTACCAGACCTTCACCAGCTATTTCGGCAAGGGCGATCCAATGGACGCGACGCCGGAAGGCATCATCGTCGGTGACTGCTTCGACGATTCCGCCGAGGATTCCACCAACCTGCTGATCGGCATCGACCCCGCCAGCAAGCGCGTGTTCGCGGCGATGCAGGACGGCGGCGAGGCGCCGCGCCTCTATCCCGCCCAGGAGCAATGGCCGGCCAGCCTGCAGGACAAGCTGAAACAGTGGCCGCAATAGCGGATTGGTCGTCCCGCGGGGAATTGTTCTAGATCGAACGATTTGCTACGCTCCCGCCACGGGCCGACAAGAGCCCGGCTGGGAGGATGCGATGGCTTTCGCCGACGAGATCACCGTCGAGGCGCTGGAGGCGGATCCCTATCCGATCTACGCGCGGCTGCGGCGCGAGGCGCCGGTCGCCTGGGTGCCGGCCGCCAATGTCTG
>JAYSFH010000032.1:4407-16009 GCA_041913405.1 Dongia sp.
GGTTCGTGACCCGCTGGGCCGATGTCGAGTTCGTCAGCAAGAATGCCAAGCTGTTCGCGGCCGAGGTGCCGACCTCGCCGGTCGATCGCACCATGGGCTCGCCGACCGTCCTGACCTGCGACGGGCCGGCCCATGGCGAGCTCCGCCGCGGCTTCGACGTCAAATACAAGCCGCGCGCGGTCGCCGAGTACATCGACGATCTCGCCAAGCCGATCGTCGCGGAATACCTCGAGCGCATTGCGGCGCGCGGCCATGCCGAGCTGATGTCGGAATACTTCGAGCCGGCGTCGAGCGTCGCGACGGCGCGTTCATTGGGCTTCGGCGAGGCGGATCCCGAAACCCTGCTGCGCTGGTTCCACGGCCTCTCGATCGGCGCTGCCAACTATGAGAACGATCCGAAGAAGCAGGCGATCGCCGCCCTGGCCGGCGCGGAGATCGACGCCGCGATCCGGCCGGTGTTCGAGCGGCTGGAGCGGGAACCCGACGGCTCCGCGCTCTCGCATATGCTGCATGACGGCATGCCGCCGGGAGAGACGCGTTCGTGCGACTTCCTGCTGCCGTCGATCAAGGTGGCTTTGCTCGGCGGGATGCAGGAGCCGGGGCATGGCGCGGGCTCCGTGCTGGTCGGGCTGCTGACGCATCCCCTGCAGATGCGCGATGTGATGACCGATCCCGACGGCTGGCTGCCGAAGGCCGTGGATGAAGGCATCCGCTGGGTGGCACCGATCGGGACCCAGATGCGCCAGACCACCGAACCGGTTGCGCTGGGCGGTGTCACGATCCCGGCGGATTCGCCAGTGGCTTCGGTTCTTTCCTCCGCCAGCCGCGACGAGAGCCGGTATTCCAATCCGGATGCTTTCGACATGCGCCGCGGCTCGACCGGCCATGCGGCCTACGGCTTCGGCAGCCATTTCTGCGCCGGGCGCTGGTTCGCACAGCGGCTGATGCCGCTGCTGCTGCGGCCGCTGCTGGAGCGGCTGCCGGATCTGCAGCTGGTTCCGGGGAAGCTTCCGGTGTTCCGCGGCTGGGAATTCCGCGCCCCGACCTCGCTCCACGTGACCTTCACACCGAACTGAAGACTCAGTCGGTCAAGCGCCCGCTGCGATGCGCCAGCCGCGCCTTGGCGGCATACATGGTCGGCGAGCGCTGGCCGGGAAGATTCGCCAAAAGGACCATCTGCTCGATATAACCTTGAGAGACGTCGATATCGACGCATTGGTCGAGCTTGTCCACAATCCAGACCTTGTAGGCACTGCCGCCATCCAGGTCGGTTCCCTTCTGGTCGTAGCCGCAATCCCCGGGCGGAATCTCCGTCGGTATGGCCGGGATCAACATGATCTTCGGCTTCGGCAGGTCGTAGCAGTGGCCCTCATATGCATAACCATAGATGATTCCCGCCGTCATCCCATGGTCCGATCCGCCGCTGAGCGACAGGATTCCAACGAACTGGTCGGGTGTGAGCGTCTTGACGCGAATGAGTGCGCTCGGAATGGGCGCAATGATGCTCTGCAATGCCTTGTTCAGGGCATCCAGGATGTTCACCAGCTTCTTGTTCTTGGGCGTCGCCTTTAGGAAGGGAAAGGTCTCGCCTGGTATTCCGTACAACCTGACTTGCGTTGCGTTGTAGGGAAAGGCGGTGCCGGAGTAGTTCGGTCCGCTGCAGCAGTCTTGTGTCATCATGGCCCCCGTTCTTGGCTTCCGAGTTGGGTTACAGAATTTCACGCCATTCGAAATTCTCTTCCAGGCTTGCACGCAGTGATCCGGGTCCCGCCGCCGCCGCGATGGCTTCGGCCGCGGCCGCGAAGCTCAAGTCGTTGTTGTCCATCCGCGACCAGGCGCGCGAGAGTGCCAGCGCGACGGCGTCGCGGGCCTCGGTCAGCGCCGACTTGAACAGGAAGGGTCGCGCGCGGAAGGCATCGGCGGTGAAGCGGGAGACGCGGGTCAGCGCGGATTCATCGACCGCGCGGATGTCGATTCCGAGCAGCCGCTCGTCGGCGAAGCCCTGTTGCACGAGATTCAAGTGGAAGCGCTCGACCATGCTGTCGAAGACCGCGCCCGTGAACGGGCGGGACTGGTCGTGGATCTCGGCGCTGACCTCGGAGAGCTTCCGGCTGTTGCTGGCGAGGCGAATCTGGCGCTCTCCCGCGAGCTCGGCGATGCGGTTCAGCTCGTTCAGGACCAGCAGGTTGCCGTTGCAATGCCGCAGCAGGCGATCGATCCCGGTGTCGAAATGCAGGAAGGACAGCAGCGAGACCAGATCGGCGCCGGCTTCGTGGAAGGCGCGGAAATCGGCTTCGCTGCCGGCATCGTCCGGCACGCCGATCTCTGAGAACTGGATGGCGTGGCCCATCTCATGGGCGATCACGTCGAAGTTGAGCGCGAAGGGCGTGGCGCGGCCGTCCGGGCCGCGGTCGACCCCGAGCTCGAGGAAGCCATAGCCCGACTGCGCATTGTGCCAGTCGAGCCAGGGGATGATCTCGAGCCGCTCGTAGGTCTCGGCGAAATGCCATTCGACGCGCCGGCCGAGATAGCTCTCCCAGATGTCGAGCACGCGGCGCACCGACGCAAAGGCATGGGCCGCCACGAATTGCCGCGAGCCGGGCTCGAGCCGGTCGAAGTGACCGTCGGGCGCCGCCTCGGCCGGCGGAAAGACCTCGCCCGGATAGGGTGGCAGCAGTGGAAAGTCGTAAGGCTCCTTCTCGAATACCGGATCGCGGACATAGATCCGGTCATCCTGCGGGCCGGGATTGATGCGATCGGGCGGAGTCGAAAGCCAGACCAGCTCAGGCACGCCGTAGCCCGGCACATGCGGCGCCTGGGCATAGAGCCGGAAGCGCGTGCCGAGCACCGCGTCTCGCGAGATCGTCGGCTGAAGAAGTGCAGCTGCGGCTTCCATGGTGTGGAGTCCTCCGAGCCGTCTGCCGGAAAATATACCTCAATAGGTGTGGAAGCGGAATGTCAGACTGAACACACCAGGATGCACGCCGGCATGCCCAATTGTTTACGCGCGTCTCGATTGCGGTATGCCGGCCGCAGCCAGCAGGCCAAGACAGGCATCGTGTTGTTTCTGCGAGATGAAGGCCGACTCGAGCCGGGCGGCGAGATCGGGATTCGCCGCACCGAACGCCCTGGCGACCAGGGCTTCGATCGTGAGATCGCGGAAGTTCATCGCATGCAACACCATGTCGAGCTTCAAGCGAAGCGCCGGGTCGATCAGACTGCGGCGCGCCGCGCTCCGTATGGTCATCCGCAAGTCGATCCGGGCCCTGGTCAGCGGCGCGCTCCCCAGCTCCGGCGGTGCGTGGAGCACGGCCACGGCGTCGTCCGGCGCGAGCTGGAAGCGCCGATACCAGCGATAGATCAGGCCGACCCCCGTCATGCCCTGGCGCCAGAGCTCCGCCGCGCGCAGCGCGCCCATGCTGGCGGCGCCGATCACCGGAATGCCCTGCCGTAAGGCCCAGAGGATCTCGTGATGCCGGACGGCGGGCGCCGTCTCGAACGCGCCGTCGATCAGCACCAGCACCGCCGGCCGGTGGCGCTCGACCGCAGCGGCAATGGAGCCGAGCCGGGCCGGCGGCAGATAGACCGCATCGAGCATCGACCGGGCCGCCGTCTCCGGCAGGCTCGGTCCCAGAAAGACGACGACCGGCGCGGCCATCTCAGACCAGCAGCGGCAGCAGGAGGGGGGCCACGACCCGCACCGCTGCGATCGATGTCGCCGGCGCGGTGTCGAGCCGGATCAGGGCCAGCGGCGTCTGCGCTTCGATCGCGGCGAGAAGCTCCGGCAGCGCGGGATCCTCACCGGCCCGATCACAGATCGCGCCGAAGTCGATCGGACGCGGGCCTGCCGCGAGCAGGCGGCGATGCGCGTCGATTTTGCCCCAGTCGTGGTGCTTCGGATAAACGAGCCCGGCAAAATCGTCGCGCGCACCGGAGATCACGGTGAGGCGCGACTGCGCCGCTTCCTCGATCGCACGGCGGGCGGTGTCGACGGGATCGAATCCGGCCGCGGAGCCGTCCGCCGGCAGCGGCAGCACCATCCCGGCGCTGCCTTCGGCCTCCATCAGATGGCACCAGAAGACCGAAATGCCGGTCGGCGCTTCGGCATGCCAGAGGCCAATCAGCAGGCCCGCGGCCTCGACCCGGTCGATCAATGCGCGCAGCGACGGATCCACGATCCGGGGATGATCGACCCGCGCGCGATGGAAGAAGCCATGGGTCGCCATCGCGCGCGCGATCGCATCCCGCTCGAGGCATTCGAGCACCGCGTGCCGGATCGCCTGCTCTTCGTCAAAGCCGCAGCCGAGGCCCATGGTCGAGCCTTCGAAGAACGCACCGGTCGATGGCGTGCCTTCATCGAAGGCGGTGTGCACCAGATCCAGGGGGACATAGCCAGGGTCGCCGCTCAGCGGATCCACAGATTTGAGCCAAGCCGTCGCCCGGTTGCGCCAATCCTGCGGCGCCGCTTCGCAAAGATACGGCTCGAACCATCCCGCCGGCAGGGCCAGGCCATCCGCCGAGGCCGTGACCGTGTCGAAGCGGGCAATCTGTTCGGCGAAGAGGAACTCCGCCGCTTCGAAGATGGCCGAGACCGCGGCGGCCTCCAGCGTCGGGCCCTTGCCCTGGTTCGCGATGTTCGAGAGCGATGCCGGCCGGGTTGCCTGGACCACGGGGATTCCCAGGCGGTCGAGACCGGTGAGATCGCCGAGCCGGGTGATGCCGAGGGGCTCCAGCAGCGGCAGCAAGGCTTGCAGCGCCGCCTCGGCCGGCATGCGCGCCATCGCTCAGAGAACCGGGGCCGCGGATTGACAGTACCGGCGCGCCTGCTCCGCCGCCGCACGCAGCCCGGCGGCGCGCGGCCCGGCGAGATCAAGCGCGCGCAGTGTCGCGGCTGCGCTCTCCACCAAGGCCAGCGCCTGCTGCTCCTCAGCGAGCGCCAGGCTCGCCGCGAGCGCGTCCAGGATCTGCTGCGGGTCCGCCGCCGCCTGCACCAGCAGCCGGGCACGCCGATGCTGCAACTCGGCCAACCAATAGCGATGCCCGTCGCGATCCGCATCGGCGATGGTCTTTTCGAGCAGCAACAGCGCCGCGCCGACTTCGCCGGTCAGGCCCATCAATTCGGCGAGCATGTCGGAATAGACGGGAAAATCCTCAACGGTCTCGATCGCGCGCAGGGTGTCCAGGCCGGCTTCGAGCGCGGCGCGACCTGCCGCCGCGTCCTCGGCGACACCGAGGCACCAGCCGGCGAAGATACGGGCCTTGGCGGCCAGCGCGGAAAGACCGTGCAGCTCGGCGAGGCCGTTCATCTCGGCGATGGTCGCGCGCAGTCCGTCGATGTCCCGCTGGTAGCGATGCAGCATCGCCTTGATGTCATAGGCATGCGCAAGGCTGCCGACATGGCCGAGACGCCGCGCCCAATCGACGGCCGCGTCGATCGAGGCGGTCGCCTCACCGAGATCGCCGGTGAACCAGAGCGACAGGCTGCGCTGACCGAGCGCGCAGACTTTCGGGTCGTGGCCGCCATAAAGTGTCCGCGTGTCGGCGCCATGGGCCAGCGGATAGAGCCGCAGGCCCTCGGTTATGGCGTCCAAAACGGTGCGATGCGCCCCCATGTTGAACTCGATCGCCCAGACGCAGTGCCGGACCTGAAGCTGGACTTCCGGATCGGAGACGCCCTCCAGATCACGCAGCGCGACCCGCGCCCGCTCGCGCTGGGTCGGCAGATCGACCCCGGTGAACCACCAGCCCCAATAGATCGGGAACCACTGCGCCCGTTCCGCCTCCGGGCGGCGGCGGGCGAGATCCACGCCCTGCTCGTAGATCGCGCAGGCGCGGGGCGACATCGTGCCGTCGGTGGTCATCACCACCGGGCCGAGCGCCGACAAGGCGGTCAGGGTCAGCGCATCGCGGGTCGCCGGGTCGGGCAGCCGCTCGCACAAGGCCAGCGCGCGTTCTAGCAGGCGCTTCGATTCCGTCAGGGCCGAAAGGCCGGAGCTCTCGCGTCCGGCGCGCATGTAGAGCTCCGCCGCCGCCTCGATCCGATCGGCCGATTCGGCATGGGCGGCGAGGATGGCATCGCCCATCGAGGGCGCGAGGTCGCGGTCATCGACCACCGCGGTGAAGACACGGTCATGGATGGCCCGCCGGTCCTTCCGCAACAGGGTCGCGTAGATCGCCTCGCGGATGAGAGCATGGCGGAAGGAATGGCTGGGCATGCCGGGGGCGCGGCCGCGGGTGATGAGGCCGTGCTGCTCGAGTCGGTTGAGCGCGTTGCGGACGTCGCGCTCGGCCTGATCGGGCAGGACGGCCGAGAGCAGCACGAGGTCGAAGTCGACGCCGACGACCGCGGCGTGGAGCGCCACCTGCCGCGCGGCGCCGACGGTCGCGAGCCGCGCGGCGACGATCTCCTCGAAGCGCGCCGGCAAGGTGTCCGCCTCCAGCGAGAGCTGCGGATTCTCCTGCAGCCATTCGCAGATCTGCTCGATGAACAGCGGGATGCCGCCGGTCGCGTCGTGGATCAGGTCGGCCCAGGCTTCGGCGCGCGCGGGATCGGCGGCCGGAATGAGCGCCGCGATCGCCCGGCGCGTCTCCTCCGGCTGGAGCCGCCCGATGCCGATGCGCGCCGCGGTGTCCAGGCCCGCCGCGTCGTCCGGGTCCGGCCGCGTGGTCACGATGATCAGGACCGGCAGCTCTCCAGCCGCCGCAGCCGCAGCCTGCAGCAGGTCCAGCGAGGTCGGGTCGATCCAATGAATGTCCTCGATCGCGATCAGGACCGGGCCGAGGCGGGTCATCTCCTCGAGGCACCTGCGCACGGTCTCCGCGGCGCGACGCCGGATCGCGCCGGGCGAGAGCTCGCGCAGCTGGGCGGCCTTGGCACCTTCCGCGCCGAGCAGGAAGGCCAGCAGCTCCATGCTGTCGTCATCCGCGATGCCGAAGCCCGCGAGCGCGCGCTTGACCTGGGTCGTGGAGAGCTTGCCGACCTCGCCCTGCCGCGCGTTCAGCATGGCGTTGAGGATCGGGTGCAGGGTCGAGTTGGCGCCGCCCGGCGCACATTGCAGCAACAGCAGATGCGCGGCCCGGCGCCGGACCAGGCGGGCGATCTCGCGCAGCAGCCGCGACTTGCCGACGCCCGCCTCACCTTCCAGCACCAGCGCCGCGCCACGGCCGCCGGCTGCCGCGTCCCAGGCCGCGATGACCTCAGCCAGCGGCCGGTCCCGGCCGATCAGGGCGGTGTGGGTGCGGCCGAAGGCGGAGAAACGGTCGATCTCGGCCCGGCCGCGCTGCGCCCGCCAGACCCGCTCCGGCTCCGGGAAGCCCTTGAGCGCGACCTTGCCGAGATCGGCGAAGCGGTGCGAGCGGCCGGCGAGCAGTCGGGTCTGGTCGGAGACCACGACGCTGTCCGGCTCGGCGATGGCTTGCAGCCTGGCGGCGAGAGCGGGCGCGGCACCAGTCACCTTGGCCGCATGCACCTCGCCACCCGATCCCTCGACCAGCACCATGGAGGTGCCGATGCCGATCCGGACATGCAGGTCGTCGGCATTGCGCTCCGCAGCCAGCGCCCGGCAGGCCTCGATGATCTCCAGCCCGGTGCGGACCGCGGAGCTCGCGGCGTCACGGCGGTCCACGTCCGAGGCGAAGAGCGCGATGCCGCCGTCGCCCAGCAGATCGGAGAGTGCGCCACCGTGCCGCTGCACCACGTCATGCGCGATCCGCTGGAAGGCGGCGATCAGCTCCTGGAAATCCTCGAGGTCATAGCGGTTGAGCAGCGTCGTCGATTCGACGAGGTCATAGCAGAGTGCCGTCAGCAGCCGGCGCTCGCCGGAGATCCGGCCATCCGCATTTCCGCCTCTTGCTGAATCCGGGCGACTGGGTGACATCGGCTGCCGATCCGAAGCATGCGCTGGCGGCATTCTATCCCAGGACCGGGAGCGGCTGGGAGTATTATGCTGTGTCAGGCCGTTAAGGCGCGGCCGGTCCGAAGCGCCTTCAGTTCGGCTTGCGCGAGACCGCGGCCGGCAGCGCGGCATGGGGCGGCAGCATGTCGTTCAGCGCGCGCAACCCCTGCAGGACCCGCAGCGCCCGGTCTTCCAGCGCCTCCAGCGTGCGATTGGCTGCGGCCAGATCTTCACGGCGCAAGCTGGCGCCGATCTTCGCCAAGGCGTCATCCGCGCCGGCGCCGAAGCCGTCCAGCCGCTCCATCATCCGGCCATAGGCCTGCTGCGCGGTCTCGAGGTCGCCGGCCTGCACCGCATCGACCATCAGCCGATAGTCATGCGCCAGCGAGGAAGCCGCGGTGCGGGGATTGGAGCGGGTGGATGGCACAGCTGAGCATCCTTTCATACGCATGATCGCCGCGCGGCGCTCCGGGCCGGCAGATTCTGCCCGGTCGTGGGCAGAATCTGCCGATCGCTCCGAGGACGACCGGTGCAGGCCACAGCCGATACGCGCCAAGTCGTTGTATTCCGGCTAAAATGTGATCGACCGCAGACCGGGCACGCCGGCGACGAAACGCAAGCAGCATGCCGTGCGGCGATAGGAATTTAATGCCGCGATCGGCGCCATAACTTCGCTGCAATTGACAATAGAATAGTTATCAATATCGCAAAGGGTCGTGGGGACATGCGATTTCGACAGATCATCCTCGCCTGCGCTTTCGCGCTCGGTGAGGCCTTGCTGAGTGCAACGGCCATAGCCCAGGAAAGTCAGGCGGGATTGGTCATGGCGTTCCCGCTCGGCAGCAAGACAGTGACGATTGTCCGGGGCAGCAACAACTTCGACTGCGACGACTGCCAAGCCACCGCGAGCGTCGACGGGCGGGTCCTGGCGGTAGATGCTGGTGTCTATCCGCGGCGGCGGTACACCGATGCCGAAGTCGATGCGGTCGTGCTTGAGCTGAACAACCTTGGGAGCGGCCTTGGTTGTGTCACGCGTTACACCATTGCCTGGGTCTCGAAAGCGGGCGCGTTTGGCACCACCGCGCCATTTTATGACAAGTGCTACGAGGACCCGGATTTTATCATCACGCCTGGCCAAATCATCGTGCGCTTCCCGCCGTGGATTCGGCGCGATGGCTTGATTTATCGCTGGACCTTCAAAGGCGGACTCGAAGCGCCTGCCGTCGAGGAATGTGCCCCCGATCTCCATAAGGATTGGGATTGGCTACGAGAAGGCTTCGACGAGTGGGATGTATTCGAGAACGCCGGAGTCTATTCGGCGTTCAAGATCGTCCTTGGCCCGGATTTCGAAGAGTTCCGGACTTACTTCGATCGCAACTTGGGCATGGAAACTATCGCCGACGATGTAATCATTGGCGCAGCCTCAACGCGCTTATGGGACCCCATTGTTTTCGCGATCGACCCAAAGCGCGAGCGTGTTTTTGCGGCAATACCCGCGCGCGAGGGCTGGCGCTTCTATCCGGACGAAGCGGAATGGCCCGCCGGCCTGAAATCACAGCTTGCCGCCAAATTCCCGCAGGAAACTGAAGGATTCGCGTCCGGAAACTGAATCGCAGAGCGGCTAGCCGCGCCGCCTCCGGCGACGGGCGCCGTCGCCGGCATCGACCGGCGCGGCTTCTTTCGGCGCCGGCAGGTTCACCGCCTTGGCGAGGTGCGGGTAGGGCGCGGTCTTGTGCGGGATCGCCATCGCGCCGACGAAGTGCTCCTGGAACTTCGGCTCGACTGCGGTCTCGACCTTCTCGACCTGCTTCACCACGCGGGCGATCTCGTCGCGCGAGGCACGGTTCAAGAGCGCAATGCGGGCACCCGTGCCGGCGGCGTTGCCGGCGCTGGTCACCTTGGCGAGATCGCAATCCGGGATCATGCCGAGGACCATGGCGTATTTGACGTCGATATGGCTGCCGAAGGCGCCAGCCAACGTGATGCGGTCCAGCTTGTCGATGCCCATGCGGTCCATCAGCAGCCGCGCCCCGGCATAGAGAGCGGCTTTCGCCAGCTGGATCGCGCGGACGTCGTTCTGGGTGATCTTCAGCTGCGGCTCGCCGTCATGCAGCAGGTAGGTGAAGGTGCGGCCTTCCTGCTGGACCCGCGGCGACTTGGCCGCCATGGCGCCGTCGATAACACCGTCCTGGGTGATGATGCCGCAGAGATACATCTCGGCCAGGCATTCGATGATGCCGGAGCCGCAGACACCGGTGACGCCGAGGCCCTCGGTCTTGGCCTTGAAGTCGGGATGGTCGGACCAGAGGTCGCAGCCGATCACCTTGAACCTGGGTTCCAGGGTGGCGCGGTCGACCCGCACCCGCTCGATCGCACCCGGTGCCGCGCGCTGGCCGCAGGAAATCTGCGCACCTTCGAAGGCCGGGCCCGTCGGCGAGGAGGCCGCCAGCAGCTTCGATTTGTTGCCGAGCACGATCTCGGCATTGGTGCCGACATCGACGATCAGGGTCATCTCGTCGGATTCGTGCGGGCTCTCCGAGAGGATCACGCCCGCCGTATCCGCACCGACATGGCCGGCGATGCAGGGCAGCACGTAGATCCGCGCGTTGGGGTGGATCTTGAGGTCGATCTCCGAGGCCCAGATCTGCACCGGCCCGTCGGTCGCCAGCGCAAACGGCGCGCCGCCGAGCTCGATCGGGTTAATGCCGAGCAGCAGGTGATGCATGATCGGGTTGCCGACGAAGGTGCATTCCAGAATGCTGTCGATCGGGCAGCCGGCTTCCTTCGCCACGTTGACGGCGAGCTCGTTCAGCGCCTCGCGCACCGCCTTGGTCATCTCGACGTCGCCGCCGGGATTCATCATGACGTAGGAGACGCGACTCATCAGGTCTTCGCCGAAGCGGATCTGCGGGTTCATCAGCCCCGAAGACGCCACGACGTCACCGGTCGCCAAATCGCAGAGATGGCCGGCGATGGTGGTCGAGCCGACGTCCACAGCGAGGCCGTAGACCTTGTCGTTGAAGCCCGGCCAAACCGCGGTGATCTGCTTGCCGAGATGGACCGCGACGGTGACCTTCCACTCGCCCTTGCGCAGGGCCTGCTGCAGGCCCTGGATCGCGCGGATGTCGCAATCGAGGTTCTCGAGCTTCCACTGATCCTTGAGTGCCTTTTCCAGGCGCTGCAGGTCGCCGGTCGGGTCGTGCATGTCGGGTTCGGCGACTTCGACGTAATGCAGGGTGACGACCGGATCCAACTCGATGGTGCGCATCTCGGCGCGCTTGCGCACGACCTGCTTGTGCACCTGGCTGTCCGAGGGCACGTCGATGACGAGGTCGCCCAGCACATGCGCCGAGCAGGAAAGCCGCCGCCCGGGCTTCAGGCCGCGCTTGTCGCCGTAGCGCTGCTCGACCGCTGAGAAGTCGGAGAGATGGTCGGATTTCGAGGTGACGCCGAGCTTGGCGAACTCGCCCTCCGAGACCACCACCTGGCAGCGGCCGCAGATGCCGCGGCCGCCGCAGACCGAATCGATATCGACGCCGAGCGAGCGGGCCGCCTGCAGGATCGGCGTGCCGACCGCAAAGCGCCCACGCCGGCCGGACGGCATGAACACGATCAGCGGATGATCCTGCCCATTGCCGTTGCCGTTCGTGCTGCCGTTCTTCTCGGTCGTCGCGGTGTCCATATTCATCGCTCGGTGATTCTTCCCC
>JAYSFH010000033.1:0-8201 GCA_041913405.1 Dongia sp.
GAGAAGCCGAAGCGCCAGTCGATCCCCAAGGGCATCGAGCCCAACGACGTGACCATCGACCAGGCGCGCAAGCTGCTCTCGCTCCCGCGCACTGTCGGCAACCATCCGGAGACGCAGAAGCCGATCCTGGCCGGCATCGGGCGCTTCGGCCCCTACCTCCAGCATGACGGCAAGTACAAGTCGATCCCGAAGGACGACGACGTGCTGACCATCGGCATGAACCGTGCGATGGAGATCCTCTCCCAGGAGAGCAAGGGCCGCGGTCGCGGCCAGGCCGCCCCCGGCAAGGAAATCGGCAAGGATCCGGCTTCGGGCGAAACGGTCACCCAGCATGAGGGCCGCTACGGGCCCTATGTGAAGATGGGCAAGGTCAACGCCACGATCCCCGGCTCGATCGAGCCTTCGTCGCTGACCCTGGACCAGGCGCTCAGCCTGATCGCCGCCCGCGCCGAGAAGATGGCGATGGACGGCGGCAAGCCGAAGCGCGGCGCCAAAAAGGCGGCGAAGAAGAAAGCAGAGCCCGCACCGGGCTTGAGCGAAGAAACTGCCAAGGCGCCGAAGCCCGCGAAGAAGAAAGCCGCCGCCAAGAAGGCACCGGCCGCGAAGAAGGCGGTCGCCAAGAAGGCCGGCGTGAAGAAGAGCGCCGCCGAGTAACGCGCTGGGCTGGCGGCAGTCACGCGTCGTCCCGAGGCTAGTCGGTGCCGCATGGCGGGAACGCCGAGGCGCTACTTCCCTTCGGCCGCTTCCAGCAGATTGTCCCGCAGCGCCGCCACCGCCTTCTGCAACCGCGCGAAATCCTCCGGCGCGAGCCTGGTTTCCTTCACCAGGTTCATCGTCGCTCCCTTTTCCCGCAGCCGCCGCCCGGCCTCCGTCAGGCCCACCCGCACCTGGCGTTCGTCGGCCGGATCGCGCCGTCGCTTCACGTAACCCGAAGCTTCAAGCTTCTTCAGGATCGGCGTCAGGGTGTTGGATTCCAGGAACAGCTTCTCGCCGAGGGCGCTAACCGTCTGGTTGTCCTCCTCCCAGAGCGAGACGATCGCGATCCACTGCGTATAGGTGAGGCCGAGCTGGTCCAGGATCGGCCGATAGGCGCGGCCGTAGGCCAGGTTGGCCGAATAGATGGCAAAGCAGAGGAAATCCTCCAGCCTCGCCGTGCCAGCCGTGTTTCGTACCTTCGACGCCATCCGGCACCACACCTGAAAGTGACGACCCTCCCAATATAAATCGTATCCGATTAAATCGGAAGGGCTTGAAATTCCGGACCGGCGGCATCAGTTGTATCGCATACGATTTAATCGGTTCCGTAACATGAGGAGTATCCAGGATGACCGCGATCGAAGCCCTTCTCCGCCGTCTCGCCCTGCCGGCGCTGCTCGCCGGTATCGGCAGCTTCGCGCTGACCTGCAGCGCCGCGGCTGACGCCGGCGCCTACGCACCGGCACCCATCCCGCTGAACCACGCTGAACCGGCGCCGCATCTCTATGTTGACGATCCGCTGCCGGAAACCCTGGCCCGCGGCTTGGTCGTGCTCCGCTATCGCACCGAGAATCTCCGAATCGTGCCGGTCTTCGGCACGGCGGCGCTCGACGTCTCGCCGCGAATAGGCCACATCCATGTCACGGTCGATGAGACGCCCTGGCACTGGGCCGACGCCAGCGGCGCCCCCTTGATCATCCAGGGCCTGCCCGCCGGTCCGCACAAGATCCGCCTCGACCTCGCCACCGCCGCGCACGAAGTGCTCGAGAGCCATACGGTCGATTTCATCATCCCCGCCAAGACCGCGACCCAACACTGAAATCAGGAATGGACATGACCCAGCCGACTGACCGCCGCCGCTTCCTCGGCCTCGCCGCCTTGACGCTTGCCGCCGCTCCGCTGGCAAAGCTCCGGCCCGCCGCCGCGCAATCGATGTCGGGTCACGTGCCCTTCGGGCCGCTGAGGCAGATCACCGCCGGCGAGCTCGACATCGGCTATGTCGAGCAGGGCGCGCCGGATGCCCCGGCGGTGCTGCTGTTGCACGGCTGGCCCTATGACATCCACGCCTTCGCCGAGGTGGCACCGGCGCTGGCCGCTGCCGGCTATCGCGTGATCGTCCCCTATCTGCGCGGCTACGGCACGACGCGGTTCCTGTCCGACGCCACCCTGCGCAACGGCCAGCAGGCGGTACTCGCGGCCGACGTCATCGCCCTGATGGACGCCTTGAAGATCGAGAAAGCCCTGCTCGGCGGGTTCGACTGGGGCGCGCGCACGGCCGATATCGTCGCCGCGCTCTGGCCACAGCGGGTGACGGCGCTGGTGTCGGTCAGCGGCTACCTGATCGGCAGCCGCGAAGCGAACCAGAATCCGCTGCCGCCGAAAGTCGAGTTTTCCTGGTGGTACCAGTTCTACTTCACGACCAAGCGCGGCCGCGAAGGCTATGCCAAGTATCGTCGCGAGTTCTCGCGGCTGATCTGGGAACTCGCCTCGCCGCAATGGAAGTTCGACGATGCGACCTTCGCCCGCAGCGCTGCGGCCTTCGACAACCCCGATCACGTCGCCATCGTCATCCACAACTACCGCTGGCGCCTCGGCCTTGCCGAAGGCGACCCGAAATACGACGCCCTGGAAGCCCGGCTTGCCGCCGGCCCGGTCATCGCGCTGCCGACGATCACCCTGGAAGGCGACGCCAACGGCGCGCCCCATCCGGACCCTACCGCCTATGCCGGGAAATTCACCGGCCGCTATCAGCACCGGCTGATCACCGGCGGCATCGGCCACAACCTTCCGCAGGAAGCGCCGAAGGCTTTCACCCAGGCGATCATCGACCTGGCCAAGATGTGAGCGACGCTACTCGCCCCAGATCAGGAAAAGCCCGATATCGCCGGGGAAGCCGCCGGGGAAATCCAGCACCCGCGCCGTCAGGCGGAAGCCGCGCGATTTCAGCTCTCGCTCCCAGCGCAGGTAGACCTCGGCGGCCTCGCCGCGCAGGGTCTTCGGCCAGTCGCGCTCCGGCACGTTGATGGCACGGCCGCCGTCGCTGCACAGGTCGTGCGGGAACCGGAGCAGCATGAACTCCTTCTGCCCGTGCTGCGCCGCCTCCCGCGCCTTGTGCAGCATGTTGCGCCAGGTCTCGTCGCCGATGTGATGGTCGATCAGTTGCTCGACCGTGTGCCGGCGCGCAGCGGCTTCGGCGCGACGCGCCTCCGCCCGGCGCAACTGCTCCTCGTGTTTCGAATCGGCGGCGAGTGCGCGAAACAGGCCGACGTCGAAGCCATCGGCCTTGGGCGGCTGCGCCGCCGGGGCCGCTATCTCGCCGCCGGGACGATGCGCCCGCTTCAACCGCTCCTCCAGCGAAAGCAGCGCGTCGAGCGGATGCAGGATGCTCGGATGCGTCTCGCCTTCGCTCTCGCCCTCCGCACGGTCGAAGGAGCGCAGCAGATCGACGCGGCTTACGATGCCGACGATCCGGCCGTCCCGCAGCACTGGCACCCGCTTGATCCGATAGGAGGCGAAGAGATGCGCCAGCTCGGCAACGTCGGTGGCCTCGGTGACCGTCACCACCGGCGCCGACATGATTTCCTTCGCCAGCTGGTCCTTGGTCCGAAGCTGCGCCATGTATTCCTTGCTGAGCGGCTCGCCCTCGGCCAGCATCTCGAGCCACCAGGCACGGCGCGCGGCGCGCCCTGAATCGTCGCGGCGCAGCAGATCGCCTTCGCTGACGATCCCGACCGGCGATCCCGATGCGTCGACCACCGGCACCGCGCTGACGTGGTTCTCGAGCAGCAGCCGGGCGATCCGGCTGGCGGGGGTATCCGGGGTGATCGTCACCACCGGCGTCGTCATGATTTCATCCGCACGCATCATCCACCACGCGTTCGATCACTGCTGCCGCACATAGGTTCCCGGCGCGTCGGCGAGTGGCGGGAATCCTTTCTCGGTCGCGGCCATCGGCGGCGGATCGGCCGGGGTGCCCGAACGCGCCGCAAGCCAGTCGAACCAAGCCGGCCACCAGGAGCCTTGCCGAAGCTCGGCCGAGGCCCGCCAGGTCTCCGGGTCGAGATAAGTCTCGTGATCGCGCCGCGCGGCGATGTAGAACGAGCGGCGCGGATGGCCGGGCGGACTGACGATCCCCGCGTTGTGCCCGCCGGTCGTGAGCACGAAGGTCACGTCGGTGTCGGCGAGCAGATGGAACTTGTGCACCGAATGCCAAGGCGCGATGTGGTCGCTCTCGGTCGCCACGACGAAGACCGGAACCTGGATGTCCGAGAGCGCGATCGGCCGGCCCTCGACCTCGAACCGACCCTCGGCGAGGTCGTTCTCCAGGAACAGCCGGCGCAGGTATTCCGAATGCATGCGATACGGCATCCGCGTGGCGTCGGCGTTCCAGGCCATCAGGTCGGTCATCGGCGCCCGCTCGCCCATCATGTATTCCTTCACCATCTGCGACCAGATGAGGTCGTTGGACCGCAGCAGCTGGAAGGCGCCCGACATCTGACGGGTGTCGAGGAAGCTCTGCTCCCACATGATGTCTTCGAGATAGGCGACCTGGCTCTCGTTGATGAACAGCATCAGCTCGCCGGCCTCGGTGAAGTCGGTCTGGGCGGCGAACAGAGTCAGCGTCGCAAGGCGCGCGTCGCGTTTCTGGGCGAGATGCGCCGCGGCGATCGCCAGCAGCGTCCCACCGAGGCAATAGCCGCAGGCATGGACCTTCTTCTCCGGGCCGCAGACGGCCGCGATCGCCTCCAGCGCCGCCTCGACTCCGAGCCGGCGATAGTCGTCGAGACCGAGATCGCGCTGCTCTACACCGGGATTGCGCCAGGAGATCATGAAGACGGTGTGTCCTTCGGCCACCAGGTGGCGCACCAGCGAGTTCTGCGGCGAGAGATCGAGGATGTAGTATTTCATGATCCAGGCCGGCACGATCAGCACCGGCTCCGGCCGCACTTGAGGGGTGCTCGGCGCGTATTGGATGAGCTCGATCAGTTCGTTGCGATAGACGACCTTGCCCGGGGTGGCCGCGACCTCTCGGCCGACCACGAAATTCTCGCAGCCGACCGGGGGACGGCCGGCCACTGCGCGCTCCCAATCGGCAGCGAAGTTCATCGCGCCGCGCAGAAAATTCTGGCCGTTCTCCTCGAAGGTCTTCTTAAGGATCTCGGGATTGGTCCAGGGAAAGTTCGCCGGCGACACCACGTCGAGCAGTTGCCGCATGGTGAAATCGACGATCCGCTCGTTGCTCTTCGAGACGCCGCGGACGCCGGTCATGGCGTTGTGCAACCATTGCTGCCCCAGCAGGAAGCTCTGGTAGATCCCGTCGAACGGCGGTTGCCGCCAGGCGGGGTCGGCAAATCGACGGTCCTGCGCCAGCGGCTCGATGCAGGGGGCGCAATCCGGCTCGCGGAGACGCTGCGCCTGATAGAGCATCAGCCGCAGCCACTTTCGCACTGCCTTCTCCAGCAGCAGCTGCTGCTTGCCCGGCGAGTTCAGGAACTGCATTGCCCAGTCGCTGAACGCGAGGCGCAATGCCGTCGGCGAAATCGATGCCGTGAACCGGGCCTGCCAGGCGTGGGTCAGCCGGTCGAGCGAATCGGCGCGCGTCTCGTTGACGTCGATCGGCTCGCACGCGGCCGGATCGGCCGGGCGTGTGGCGGCTGACCTGCCGCGCGCCTGCGCGTCGTCGTTCGCGGCCGGTGCCGCCGTGACGGGTTGCTTTGCAGTGCCCAAGGCGACCTCGGCCATTTCCTTCACGCCGCCGCGCCGTCCCGGTTGGGATGCGTGGCGATGAAATGCCGCTGGACCGCCTGCAGCACCGTCACATGGTGCCGATCGCCCCGCTTCTCCGCTGCTGCGATGTCGTCGAGGATGTAGCGTTGGACGCAGAGCTCGCCCGCCGTGTTCCGACAGAGGTAGTTGCCGAGCTCGGCCGCGACGATCGGAGGAATATGCTCGTGTTCGGCGATGGCTTCGACTTCGCGGCGGTTCAAACCGCACAAGGCGACACAGTCCTCGTAGGTGAGCATGGCTGCCTTTCCTCTCAGTGGCGCCGGAACTGTGCCATGGAGGCGCTCCGCGGGATTTGATTTGGAGCAACTCGGGCCGCGCGAGATAGTCCGGCCAGGCCAGGGAACCAGTGCAAATTCCGGGACTTACTCCCGGGAGGACAGCTTCTTTACGGTGGGATTCCAATGAAATCGGTGTTTTCCAAGGTCCGGCTGCGGCCGGTCCGGCGCGCAGCGCTGGGGCTCGGGCTGACCTGCCTGGTCCTGGCCGCGCCGGCGCTGGCCCAAGAGGGCAAGGACCCCAATGAAGGCACCGACTGGGGCCGGCTCACAATCATCGAGGAAAACGACTCGATCCTGCTCGACGACGATCGCTATTACACCCAGGGCGCCCAGTTCACCTGGCTATCGCCGAGCATCGGCGCCGACACCGGCTTCTATGAGCCGTTCGAGTGGATGTCGGGCGGGGTCATGGCGCCCTTCAACAGCGGCGGCCAATGGCGCAGGCGCCATTACGAGATCCTGCTGGGGCAACAGATCTTCACCCCCGAGGCAACCCACCTCGCCAATCCGCCAGATGACGACCGCCCCTATGGCGGCTGGCTCTACGCCGGCATCGGCATGATCCAGGACACCGATCACCGCGAGCTCGATCACCTGGAGATCGTCGGCGGCATCATCGGCGAGCATTCGATGGGCCGCAACGCGCAGAACGACTGGCACCAGTTCATCGGCGTGGATGAGGCGCAGGGCTGGGACCACCAGATCCATTCCGAGCCCGGCATCATGATCTCCTACGAGCGCAAATGGCGTTTCAACCAGCCGCTGTTCTGGGGGCAGGAGATCGAGGCGATCCCGGAGCTCGGCGCGACCGTCGGCAACGTGATGACCTATGGCGAGACCGGCATTGCGCTGCGCTTCGGCCAGGGCCTCAAGGCCGATTACGGCCAGCAGCGGATGCGCCCCGCGACCTCGGGCACCAGCTATTTCAATTCCGAGGCGATGACCAGCCCGTTCGGCTACTACATCTACGTCGCGGCGCAGGGCCGTGCGGTCGGCCGCAACATCTTCCTCGACGGCAGCACGGTCGGCGAAAGCCGGAGCGTCGACAAGAAGCCGCTGGTCGGCGATCTTTCCGCGGGTGTGGCGCTGTTCTGGACCGACAACTTCCGGATGGACGCCTCGGCCACCTATCGCACCAAGGAATTCGAAGGCCAGGACGGCGACCGCGTCATCTTCGGCGGGTTCAATATCTCCTTCGGGCTGTGACGAAATAGTCGTCATGCCCGGACCCAGCGGACGAATGTCCGCATTCGCGGACGGGGCCGGGCATCTGACCCCTGCTTTCAGCAGCCCCCGGGTCAAGCCCGGGGGTGACGGCTTGTACTGCCATGCTATGGTGCACCGACTACCGGATAGGAATCGGAGCGGAAAATGGCGGAGCGGCCGAAGGCCATCGGGACCAAGCAGATCGAGAACGACCGGGTGATCGTCACCGAGTGGCGTTTCGCGCCCGGCGCCGAGACCGGCTGGCATCGCCATGGCCATGACTACATCGTGGTGCCGCTCCTGGACGGCAGGCTCGCGATCGAGGACGGCAAGCAGACTCATTTTGCCGAGATGAAGGCCGGCGGATCCTACAACCGCCCGGTCGGCGTCGAGCACAACGTCATCAACGCCAACGACTTCGAGTACGCTTTTGTCGAAATCGAGCTCAAGTCGGCCTGATCGGAAGCCGCGCCGCGGCAAGCCGGAACCGGCGCAATCCGAGAAGAATGGGCCGGAGAAGAAGCACGGCAAGAAGGCCGTGCCCTTTCCGACCAAGGAGCAGGTGCTCGCCTTCATCCGCGAGAGCCCGACGCCGGTCGGCAAGCGCGAGATCGCCCGCGCCTTCCAGCTTCGAGGCTCCGACCGCATTCCCTTGAAGGCCCTGCTGAAGGAATTGGAGCGCGAGGGCAACGTCGATCGGGGCCGCAACCGCCGGATGGGCGCGGCCGGCCAACTGCCCGAAGTCACCGTGGTGCAGATCATCGGCCCGGATGCCGACGGCGATCTCTGGGCACGGCCGGTCGATCTCCGCCCCGATGATGCCGAGCCGAAGATCCTGGTCATCGAGCAGAAGAGCGAGCGTCAGAAAGAGCACGGCCACAAGCCGCCCCTTGGTTCACTCGGTCCCGGCGACCGGGTACTGGTGCGCCTTACCCGCACCGATGCCGACGAGTA
>JAYSFH010000033.1:8211-15920 GCA_041913405.1 Dongia sp.
CCAATCCGCAAGCTGGAGAGCCGCGCCGCCCGCGTGGTCGGCGTCGTCACCCGCGCCTCCGACGGCACCTTGCGCATCACGCCGGCCGACAAGCGGCTGCGCACCGAGTTCGCCATCGATGCCCGCGGCCTGCATGGCGTGAAATCCGGCGAGATCGTCGTCGCCGAAGTCGAGCCGGGTCGCCCGATGGGCACGCCGCGGGCCCGCGTGGTCGAGCGGCTGGGCCGAACCGGCGAGGCACGTTCGGTCAGCCTGATCTCGATCGCCGCGCACGGCATTCCGAACGAGTTCCCGCCGGCGGCGCTGACCCAGGCGCAAGAGGCCGGGCCGGCGACGCTGGGCAACCGCACCGATCTCCGGAACATCCCGCTGGTCACCATCGACGGCGAGGATGCGCGCGACTTCGACGATGCGGTGTATGCAACACCGGACACCGATCCGAAGAATCCCGGCGGCTGGAAGCTGCTGGTCGCCATCGCCGACGTGGCACACTACGTCCGCGAGAACGACGCACTCGACAAATCCGCACGCGAGCGCGGCAACTCGGTCTATTTCCCCGACCGCGTCGTGCCGATGCTGCCCGAGGAGCTCAGCAACGGCTGGTGCTCGCTCCGCCCCGACGAGGACCGCCCGGTCATGGCGGTCGAGATCGTGATCGATGCCGATGGCCACAAGAAGCGCCATACTTTCTTGCGCGGCCTCATGCGTTCCGCCGCGCGCCTTACCTACGAGCGCGCCCAGGCGGCGATGGACGGCAGGACCGATGCGGTGACGGCGCTGCTGCTCGAACCGGTGATCCAGCCGCTCTACGGCGCCTTCCGGGCGCTGCTGAAGGCCCGGATAGCGCGCGGCACGTTGGAGCTCGATCTCCCGGAACGCAAAGTCCTGATCGACAACCACGGCGAAGTGCAGAAGATCGAAGCGCGCGAGCGCCTGGACTCCCATCGCCTGATCGAGGAGTTCATGATTGCCGCCAACGTCGCGGCGGCCGAGGCGCTGGAGAAGCGGCGCTGGCCCTGCATGTACCGCGTGCACGACCAGCCCGATCCCAGCCGCGTCGAAGCGCTGCGCGAGTTTCTGGAAGGACTGGAGCTTCGCCTGCCGCGCGGCCAGGTGATCCGGCCGAAGCACTTCACCCAGCTGCTGGAGAAGGCGAAGCGCACGCCCTATGCCGACATGATCAACAGCCTGGTGCTGCGCTCGCAGTCGCAGGCGGTCTATTCGCCGGAGAATCTCGGGCATTTCGGCCTGGCGCTGCAGCGCTACGCGCACTTCACCTCGCCGATCCGGCGCTACTCGGACCTGCTGGTGCACCGCGCGCTGATTGCCGCCTACGCTTTCGGCGATGACGGCTTGGATCGCGAGGTGAAGGGGTTCAAGGAGCTGGGCGACCATATCAGCGCCACCGAACGCCGCGCCGCCGCGGCGGAACGCGAGGCGGTCGACCGCTATACTGCCGCTTTCCTTTCGAAGCGGGTCGGCGAGATCTTCTCTGGCCGGATCTCCGGCGTCATCCGGGCCGGCCTGTTCGTGGCGCTCGACGAGACCGGCGCCGACGGCATCATCCCGGTCTCCACTCTGCCGAACGACTTCTATGACCATGACGAGGCTCGGCATGCCTTGGTCGGCCGGCGCTGGGGCCAGGTCTACCGACTGGGCGACCGGGTCCAGGTCCGGCTGGTCGCCGCCCAGCCGCTGACCGGCGGCATCACCTTCGAGCTCATCGAAGGCGGCGGACAGGACGAAATGCCGCTACAGCGCGCGCGGGGCAGGTCCACCCATCGGTCCCAGAGCAAATCCCGCAACAAGCCCGGTCGGCCGGCCGGTCCGCCCATCCCTTCGCGCAAATCGAGAAAGCGCCGTTAATCTTCTGTTGCCGACGGGCCACAGTTGGCTTCGCTCTCACCCTTTCAAGCCAAGACTTAACGATCCGTAAACAGCTCCCTGCGTTTGATTTCTCTGCGCTCGGGCGGGCATTTGCCGCCGACTGTGGCCAGAATGCACTGGCGGGGGGCAATAATTCTGCTAAAGTTAACGCGACGGGCCGGATCTGGCGCGGATGGGACATGGTCCCTGCCCGAGAGCCGGCCGACAGGATTGCGGATGCCTAAAGTGCCAGTGTTGCGCGTTTCCGGTGCCGGGCGGCTGCCCGGAGCCCGCTTCTGCCTGCTGACTCTTGCGGGCGTGGTGCTGACTCTCAGCGCCTGCTCGACCGACGGTACCCTCACCCCCGAAGAATCCTCCCGCCAACTCGACCACGACATGTTCGTGACCGGCTACGAGGACATCGAGGACATCTACGTCACCGAGCCCGACATGGGCGCGCTGGCCCTGGCCGGCATGCAGCAGCTCTCCTCGATCGATCCCGCCGTGGTCGCGCGCCGCAGCGGCGACACGCTGGAACTCACGGTCAACAACCACACGGTCGAGAGCATCGCCGTCAGCGACGGGCTGGATGCGCGGCATTGGGGCGACGTCACCGCCGACGTGCTGGACCAGGCGCGCGAATCTTCCGAGAAGATCGCCGGCGCCTCGCCGGAGAAGATCTACGAAGTCATGTTCGACGGCATCGTCGGCAAGCTCGACCAGTTCTCGCACTATGCCTCGGCCGCCAACGCCGCGGACCTGCGCGCCCAGCGCGATGGCTTTGGCGGCATCGGCGTCACCATATCGGTCGAGGACGGCCAGGTCCGCGTCGTCTCGGTGATGCATTACACGCCGGCCGACCGGCTCGGCATCCACCGCGATGACATGATCCTGGAGATCGACGGCACTCCGATCGGCGGCCTGCCGCAGCGCGAGGTCGTAAACAAGCTGCGCGGCCCGGTCGAAAGCCGCGTGACCCTCACCCTGCAGCGCAAGGGCCAGGACAATCCCTTCCAGGTCTCGCTGATCCGCGCGCTGGTCGTGCCGGAGACGGTGGCCTATCAGCGCGAGGGCGACATCGCCTATTTCCGCGTCTACAGCTTCAATTCCGGCACCACCGAGACCTTGCGGCGCGAGATCCGCGACGCCAAGGCCGAGATCGGCGAAGACAATATCAAGGGCTACATCCTCGACCTGCGCGGCAATCCCGGCGGGCTCTTGAGCCAGGCGATCTCGACCTCGAATCTGTTCCTCGACCACGGCAAGATCGTCTCGACCATCGGCCGCAACCCGGACAGCCACCAGTTCTTCGAGGCGACCGAAGGCGATATCGCGCAGGGCAAGCCGGTGGCGGTGCTGATCGACGGCAATTCCGCTTCCGCCGCCGAGATCGTCGCCGCCGCTTTGCAGGACAACGAGCGCGCGGTGCTGATCGGCTCGAACTCCTACGGCAAGGGCACGGTCCAGAACGTGATGAGCCTGCCCAACAAGGGCGAGATCGCGCTGACCTGGGCGCGCTATCACGCGCCGTCGGGCTACAGCCTGCATCACCTCGGCGTGCTGCCGACGGTCTGCACCTCCGGCGAGAAGGATGCCGGCGTGCTGATCAACGAACTGGCCGCGGGCGAGCTGAAGCAGGTTCCGACCATGAAGCGCAACACCGTGCGCCCGGACGACACCGCCGGCATGGACGCGCTCAGGAAGACCTGCCCGGCCCGGCACGAGACCGACCCGATCGACCTCGAGACCGCGGTGCGGCTCTTGAACCGTCCGACCTTGTTCGCCGACGCGATCCATCTCGCTTCGCCGCCGGTGCAGTCGGCAAGCGATTCCTCAGCCAAAGACGACTACACGATTCTCCCCTAAGCTACCGGCCATGGCGAAAGTCGTGAAACCGGTGGATGCGGCGGGGCTCGTGTTGATTCGTGCGGGCGCCCGGGGCGAGCCTGAGATCCTGCTCGGCCGCCGGCATCGCAAGGCGGGCTTTCTGCCGGATATCTACGTCGTGCCGGGCGGCCGGGTCGATCCCGAGGATCATGACCAGAGCGGCTTCACCGAGACTTTGCATCCGTCGGTCGCGGCTTCCCTCATCAGCGGCGGCAGCCGGCGCCCCGCCCTCGCCTTTCCCCGCGCGGCGTTCCGCGAGACCCTGGAGGAGACGGGCCTGCTGGTCGGCAATACCGGCATGGCGGAGGGCGCCGCCGACATACCGGTCTGGCAAGCCTATCGGGCCGCCGGCATCGCCCCGGATTTCGGCGGCATCGACTTCATCTGCCGGGCGATCACCCCGGTCACCTCGCACCGCCGCTACAACACCCGATTCTTCCTGGCGGACGGCGCCCGGGCGGTCGGATCGGTCAACAGCAACGGCGAGCTGGAAGATCTGGCCTGGCGGCCGGTTTCTGCGCTTTCCACCCTGAACATCGTGGATGTGACGGAATATGTGCTGAAAGAAGCCTTGCGGCGCTGGCAGTCCCATGCCCCGGTCGGCGCGGAACCGCCTAAGCTATTGAATTACCGGAACGATATCATGACGCTCTCGCACCACCGGGCGCGGGGGTAAGGCGCCCCGGCCTTGACAGGGCGAGCTTTATCGCTATTTTGCCGCCAACTTTTGGACCCGGCCCATCCCATGGGCTCTTTTAGATTTGAGAACGCATCATGGCGAAGCAAGCGACCATCCTGGTGAAGCTGGTGAGCACCGCTGACACCGGCTACTACTATGTGACCAAGAAGAACCCGCGCTCGGTGACCGAGAAGCTGGAGTTCCGCAAGTACGACCCGGTCGTGAAGAAGCACGTCGCCTTCAAGGAAGCGAAGATCAAGTAGCACCGCGCCGGCTTTCGCCGGCCATCGGTTTCAAAGGGGCGAGCGCCCACCTTCTCAAAGGGGTCGCGTCGCCCCTTTTCAGTTCCTGGAGCAGAGTCCGCACGTGATTCCGCTGTCTCCGCTCGAAGCGCTTCCACTCGGTATCACCCGGTCAGAGATCGAGCGTCTGTTCCAGCCCTTCGTCAAGAACGACGACGACCTTTGGCATCTCCGTTTCGCCAAACGCAACCGCAAGATCTGGCGTCAATACCTGAAGCGCCGCCTGTTCGGCTGGCATCGCGATGCCCAGCGCCTGAAGGCCGCCGTCGCCCGCGAATACGGCAACGAGTGGCTCTCGATCGACCACCGCAGCTACAGCCTCGACGCCGCACCGGGGAAGCACAGCCTCTGGCAATGGGGCAGCCAGCGCAGCCTCGCCAGCAACCGCGGCGGCACCAGGGTGCGCCAGCTGCTGCTGGTCCGCACGATCGAGCTGCTGCAGCCGAGGCGCGTGCTCGAGGTCGGCTGCGGCAACGGCATCAACCTGCTGCTGCTCGCCGGCCGCTTTCCGGAGATCGAGTTCACCGGCCTCGACCTGACGCAGGAGGGCCCCGCCGCTGCCCGGCGCGTGCAGGAGCAGAACGATCTGCTGCCGCCCTATCTCCAGGCCTTTGCCCCGGTGCAGCTGCATGATCCGGCGGCGTTCAAGCGCGTCACCTTCCAGACCGGCGATGCCACGGCGCTCCCCTTCGCGCCTAAGAGCTTCGACCTGGTGATCACCGTGCTGGCCCTGGAGCAGATGGAACGCATCCGCGACCTGGCCTTGAACGAGATCGCCCGGGTCAGCGCCGGGCATGCCTTCATGATCGAGCCCTTCCGCGAAGCCAACGCATCGGGGATCGCCCGGCGTTACGTGGTCGCCCGCGACTATCTGCGCGCGCGCGTCTCGGATTTGCCGGCGCATGGCATGCAGCCCTTGTGGGCGACGACCGACATGCCGCAGGAGGCATTCCTGAAGGCCTGCGCGGTGCTGGCGAAGGTGACGACCCAATGACGCGTCGAGCTATGCTCGACTTTCCCCGCTTGGTCGTCATGGTACGCGAAGGCGTACCATCCACGAGTTTCCATCGAGCGACGGATGCAAACTCGTGGATCCTCCGCCTTCGCCGAGGATGACGAGTCTATTGGCCAACACCCGGCAGCGCCGGCACCTGGCTGATCTCGGTCACGAACTTCCGCCGCATCGCACGCTCGAAATCCTTGTAGCCATGCGCCGGCACCATGAAGGAGGAGGCGCCGCCGATCACATGCGCCTTGTACCAGGCTTCGAGCGTCGCGGCCTCGTCGCCTTCCAGGATCGGCAGGCCGTTGATGGTGACACCGTCCGCGACCAGGGCGTCGCGCAGGACATCGACCGGCGGGTTGAGGTTGCAGTTGTCGTGGCCGTCCGAGGAAACGTCGATCACCGTGCGGTTCGCCGGCATCGGCAGGAAGGGCAGGATCTTGTCGCCGATCAGCTGCAGCGCGCGCGACATGCAGGTGAACTCGGCGCCCTTGCGCGGCGTCTTGCGCAGGGTCGCGGCGAAGGCGACCGCGTCCTCGGCGCTGGCGATCAAGGTCCAGGGCACGGCGACCGCCGCCTTGTCCGACCACTCGACCATGGTCACGAAGATGGCGCGATGTGGCCCGGAGAGGATCGAGCGCTGCACCTCCGTATCCTCAAAAGCCTTGGCGATCCCGTCCATCTGCAGCGCGAAGCGCTCGTCGTTGACCGACTGCGAGACGTCGACCGCCAGCACCAGGGCGGTATCGACCATTTCCGGCGCGGCACTTGCCGCCGAGCCGGCCAACAGCGCCAGCCCGAACGCGATGCCGGCGCTAGTAAACCGCCTTGTTCCGGTTCTTCGCATCTTCCAGTCCCTTTGCCTCGCTCAGCCCTTTGACGCCGCGCAGGATCGCGCCGTCGAGATCGGCGCCGCTCAAGTCCGCACCGGTCAGGTCCGCGCCGCTGAGATCCGCATGCGAGAGATCGGCGACGTGGAGATTGGCTCCGGTCAGATCGGCACCGACCAGCTTGGTGAATTGTAGATGGACGCCATGGAGATCGGTGTTGCGGAGCTTCGCACCGGTCAAGTCGCAGCTGGAGAAATCGTGCCAGATCGGCGACTTCAGCTGCCCGCGCTTCAATCCCATATGCGCGTCGGTAAGGTCGGCGCCCCGCATGTTCACGCCCGGAAGCCGCGCCTGGATGTCGGTGCCGGAGAGATCGGCGCCTTCGAAATTCGGCGCCTCCTCCGGCCGCGGAAACTCGGTGGTCGAATAGGCCGCGACATCGAACAGGCTGGCGTCCGAGAGGTTTGCGCCGGTGAAATTGGTGCGGGTTATGGTCACGCGATCCAGCTTCGCGCCGCTGAGGTCAGCGCCGGCCAGATTGGCGCGTGACAGATTGGCGCCGAGCAGATCGGCACCGGTGAGCTTCGCGCCCTTGAAGTCGAGATCGCTCAAGTCGAGTCCGCTCAGCTCGGCGTGGGAGAAATCCGGCGGATTGCCCGGCGTCGCCTTCACCAGCGCCAGGCTGATCTGCTTCACGGTCATCGGCTCCGCCGCCGCCGGCAGTGCGGCGGCGAGCAGCAGCGCGGCGACCGCGCCGGCTTCAGTAGAGCGCCTTCTCCCGGTTCTTTGCCGCATCCAGCCCCTTCGCCTGGTCGAGCCCGATCACGCCTTTGAGGATTGCACCGTCGAGGTCCGCACCGGTCAATTCGGCGCCGGTCAGGTTAGCGCCAGTGAGATCTGCCCGACTGAGGTCGGCGCCGGCCAGCAGAGCGCCAGTCAGGTTCACGTTCACCATCTTCGCGAAGCGGAGCTTTGCCTGCGGCAGCTCCGCGTAAGAGAGATCGGCGCCGGTGAAATCGCTGCCGGAGAAATCGCTCCACAGAATCCATTCCAGCCGCGCCCGCCCCTGCTGGGTCTTCAGGTGGCTCATGTTGGCGCCGCGGAAATCCGTCCGTGCCAGCGGCGACATGATCAGCGCGCCG
>JAYSFH010000034.1:0-15825 GCA_041913405.1 Dongia sp.
TCGCCGCGCGGACGCCGAAGTCCCGCGCCTGGTTGCAGGCCGCGCGGGCCAGCATGCCGAACGGGGTGCCGGTCGCCTGGATGGCCGGACTCTACCGGCACAACTCGATCGTCGCCGCCGGCGGCGAGGGCGCTTTCTTCCGCGATATCGACGGCAACCGCTATTGCGACTTCAACGTCTGCGACCTCGCGATGACCATGGGCTACGGCCCGCAGCCGATCGTCGAGGCGGTGAGCCGCGCGGTCGCCAACGGCGCGCATTTCCTGCTGGCGGTGGAAGATACCCGCGCGGTCACCGAGGAACTGGCGCGCCGGGTCGGGCTGCCGGCCTGGCAGTTCACCCTCTCCGCCTCGGCGGCCAACACCGAGGTGATGCGCATCGCCCGCTTCATCACCGGACGATCCAAGATCCTGATCTTCGACGGCCAGTATCACGGCCATATCGAGGAATCGCTGGTGACCAAGCGCGGCGACGAGACGGTGCCGATCCAGCTCGGCCTCTCGGCGCGCACCGCCCGGGATTCGATCATCGTGCCGTTCAACGATCTCGCCGCCGCCGAGGCGGCGCTGCAGAGCCACGAGATCGCCCTGGTCATCACCGAGCCCGCGCTCACCAACTGCCTGCTGGTCGAGCCGAAGCCGGGCTTCGTCGAAGGCCTGGCGGCGCTCGCGCAGCGATACGGCGCCCTGTTCTGTCTCGACGAGGCGCATACCTTCCAGTTCGCCTATGGCGGCCTCACCGGCAGCCGCAAGCTCGCTTGCGACTTCGTGACCCTCGGCAAGGGCCTCGGCACCGGCGTCTCCTTCGCGCTCTACGGCATGACCCGCGCCATCGCAGACGTGATGGAGAAGCATCTCGACAGCGATATCGGTCTCGACACCGGATCGAAGGGCCTGGCGACCGGCGGCACGACCTATGGGAGCGCGATCGCCGTCGCCGCAGCGAAGGCGGCGCTGGAACAGGTGCTCACACCGGAGAACTATGCGCGGGTCGATCGCCTCGGCAAGACGTTGGCCGATGGGCTCGAGGCCGTGTTCAGGAAGCACTGGCTCGACTGGCGCGCCTTCCACCTCGGGCCGCGTTCCGGCTATTGCATGAAGCTGCAGTTCCCGACGACCGCGGAGGAAGCCTCCGAATCGATCGACATCGAGATGATCGACACCCGCCGCGTCTTCATGGCCAATCGCGGAGTCTGGGATGCGGTCGTCTCGGCCGGGCCGCAAGTCTCCTTTGCGCACGGCGCCGAAGACATTGCGCGCTATGTGAGCCTCGCGGATGCCTTCCTCGCCGAGATCGTGCGGTAAGCCATGATCGACCGGCGCCCGCCGATGACCAGCAACGAGTTCGACCTGATCATCATCGGCGCGGGTGTAGCCGGCATCGCCGCGGCCCATGCGGCGCGCGATGCCGGCTTGAACGCGATCGTGCTCGAGGCCCAGGACCGGGTCGGCGGCCGCGCCTTCACCGATTTCGAGAGCTTCAGCCAGCCCTTCGACCATGGCTGCCAATGGCTGCATGCCGCCAGCATCAACCCGCTGCGCCCGATCGCCGACCGCCTGGGCTTCCGCTATCGCCGCGGCGAGATCGACTTCCGGATCCATGACGGCCATTGGTGGCTGAACGATTCGATCGCCGCCGAATACGCCGCGATGTACACGGCGACCTATGACCGGATCCACGAGACCGGGCAGGCCGGCGAGGATGTTTCCTGCGAGAGCTGCATCGATCCCGCCAGCCGCTGGGCCCAGCTGTTCCGCCAGAGCTTCGCGCCCTACATCTCGACCGAGCCGCGGAACGCCTCGACCCTGAACCTCGCGCGCTACAAGGACACCGGTGAGAACTGGCCGGTGGAAGACGGATTGGGCGCGCTGGTGAAGAGCCTGGCCGAGGAGGTGCGGCGGGCCGTCGAGATCCGCCTCTCCTGCCCGGTGAAGTCGATCGACTGGGGCGACGAAGCGGTGATGGTCGGCACGCTCGACGGCATGCTGTTCGCCAAGGCCGTGCTGGTCACGGTCTCGACCGCGGTGCTGGCCGGCGAGCGCCTGAAATTCTTCCCGCTGCTGCCCGACTGGAAGCATGAGGCGATCGCCCAGCTGCCCCTGGGCTACGCCGAGAAAGTCGCCTTCGAGTTCGCCGGCGATCCCTTCGTCGGGCTGGAGACGCATTTCGCGATGATGGACTGGCCCGACGCCCCGATGGGCTCGTTCCACATCCATCCCTTCGACCGGCCGATGGCGACGCTCTATCTCGGCGGGGTGCAATGCCGCGACCTGGCATTGGCCGGCGATGCGGCGATGCTGGAATACGGACGCGACACGCTGGTGAAGCTGTTCGGCGCGGATATCCTCAAGGACATCCGACATTCGCGGGCCACCAGCTGGACCACCAATGCCTGCATCGGCGGCGCCTATTCGGTGCTGGTGCCGGGCGGCGGCGAGGCCCGCGCCGCACTGGCGCAGCCGATCGAGGACAAGCTGTTCTTCGCCGGCGAGGCGACCTCGCCCGACGCCTTCCAGACCGCGCACGGCGCCTGGCAGTCGGGCCTCGATGCGATGAAGCAGATCCTGGCGACCGCCCAGTTCGCGCGGTAGAGGCTCGCTCGCTAGTCGTCGAGCCGCTGCAGCAGCTCGGCGAAGACCGGCCGGATTCGGCGCAGCTCCTCGATATGCGCGGTCGAGAGCTTGGTGAGCAGGCGCCGGCCCTTGGGCGTCAGGCTGAGCAGCACCTTGCGCCGGTCGGCGGTATCGGGTTGACGGGAAACGAGGTCGAGCTCCACCAGCCGGTCGACCAGCTCCACCGTCGAATGATGTTTCAGCAGCAGGCGCTCGGCCAGGAAGCCGACAGTGATGGCCTGGCCGTCCGGCGCGCCGATGATCGACAACATGGCCTGGTGCTGCTGCGGCGTGAGGCCGACACTCTTGGCCGCGCTGCCGCTGAACTCCAGGAACTTGCGCAAGGCATAGCGGAAATTGGCCAGGGCCTGATAATCCGCGGTCTGCGGTTTGCCCCGATCGGCCGCCGCGCCCTTACCCTTGATCTCCGTCATCTCGCCGTCCGACCGCTTCCCCATGCCTCATAAGTGCCCGGCCCCGCCTCGCGGCGCAATGGTGGATATTAGGGTACGGGCTTGCAGCCGGAGCCATTTCAAATTATATCGCATTACGATATAAATTGGCATCCCGATCCTACGAAGCGACCATGCGACACCCCGCCGACACGCTGCGCGACTTCAGCGCCGATCGCCGCCTTCTGGTCCTCGCCGCCATGGCGCTGGCGATCGGCTCGGCCGGGGCGGGCGCCGCATGGGCCCTGACCCGGCTGATCGCGGTGGCCACCAACCTCGCCTATTACGGCCGGCTTTCCGCGGCGCCGGTCTCGATCGCCGGCAACCATCTCGGCGCCTGGGCGGTGCTGGTGCCCGTCGCCGGCTGCCTGATCATCGGGCTGATGGCGCGTTACGGTTCGGAGAAGATCCGCGGCCACGGCATCCCGGAGGCGATGGAGGCGATCCTGATCGGCCGCTCCCGGATCCAGCCCAAGGTCGCGGTCTTGAAGCCGCTCTCCTCGGCGATCTCGATTGGGAGCGGCGGGCCGTTCGGCGCGGAGGGCCCCATCATCATGACCGGGGGTGCCATCGGATCGCTGTTCGCCCAGCTCTTCCATCTCACCAACCAGGAGCGCAAGACGCTGCTGGTGGCCGGCGCCGCCGCCGGCATGTCGGCGACCTTCGGGACGCCGATCGCCGCCATGCTGCTGGCGGTCGAGCTGCTGCTGTTCGAGTGGAAGCCGCGCAGCTTCGTCCCCGTGGCCATCGCCGCCGCGGTGGCCGCAGCATGGCGGCCCTATCTGCTCGCGGGCGGCGTCCTGTTCCCGATGCCGGAAAGCGGCGCATTGGATCCCTTCGGCCTGGGGCTGGCGGCGTCACTCGGCATCGGGGCGGGACTTGCCTCGGGTCTGCTGACCGCGATGGTCTATGGCTGCGAGGATTTCTTCCAGCGGCTGCCGATCCATTGGATGTGGTGGCCGGCCTTCGGCGGCCTGGTGATCGGCCTCGGCGGCCTGGTCGATCCCAGGGCGCTCGGCGTCGGCTATGACAATATCCAGGCCCTGCTCGACGGCGATATGGCGGCCCAATCGGCCTTCGTCCTGATCGCGGTGAAGGCGGTGATCTGGTCGGTGGCCTTGGGCTCCGGCACCTCGGGCGGCGTGCTGGCGCCCCTGCTGATCATGGGCGGGGCCTTGGGCGCCATCGCCGGCGACGTGCTGCCGGTCGGGAATGACGGTCTCTGGGCTCTTATCGGCATGGCCGCGATGATGGGCGGCACCATGCGCTCGCCGCTCACGTCGATGATCTTCGCGCTGGAACTCACCCACAATATCGGTGCCTTCCTGCCGCTGGCGATCGGCTGCACCATGGCGCATGCCACCACGGTGCTGCTGCTGAAGCGTTCCATCCTGACCGAGAAGGTCGCGCGGCGCGGGCATCACGTGCTGCGGGAATATATCGTGGATCCCTTCGAGATCATGCGGGTCGGCGAGATCATGGCGCAGCCGGTCGACACCCTGCCGGCGCAAATGAAGATCGGCGCGGCCATGGCCTTCTTCACCGCGCCGGAATCGCCGCCACGGCACAAGAGCTATCCCGTGGTGGACGTGCAGAGCCGCGTTATCGCCATGGTCTCCCGCGCCGATGCCCTGCGCTGGACCATGGAAGGCTGGGACAGCGAGAAGACGCTGGGCGAGCAGCTGCTCGGCCAGAATCTCATCGTCGGCTACGCCGATGAACTGGCCGGAGCGCTGGCCGACCGGATGGCGGAAAGCGAGACCGGGCGCGTGCCGATCCTCGATCGCGCCGACGGCCGCGCGGTCGGGCTGGTGGCCCGCCGCGATTTGCTGCGGGTGCGAGCCGAGGTGATCCGGCACGAACGCGAGCGTGCGCGGCTGATCCAGCTTCGCAACAGTCCGGAGCGCATGAAGGGCGGGGCGCGGCCGTAGGAGTAACAGAGGCAGCTTCGCCATGCCCGCTACCCCCCAAGTCCGCGGGCATCCATGGGTCCAAACCCGACCGCTAAAGAAGCCCATGGGTCTCCGCCCCGGTCCCCTGTCGAGCCGGGTGCGGAGACGGCGACCCCCTCTGCCGGGTCGGCTTCGGCATTAGCCCTCTCTTAACGATCTCACCCGCAAGCTTCTGCGATTTTTCGGGGAGATCGGGGCCATGAACCGCAGCGCGCGGGCGAGCGAGGAGCGAAGCGTCACCAAGCGGCTGCTGCCGCTGCGGATCTCGTCGCTGATCCTGATCTTCGCCGCGGTGCTGATCGCCGCCTTCACCGGCGCCATGCTCTATGTCGGCAAGCTCTCGTCCGAGGAAGCCGACCAGCAAGCGCGGGCCAGCGAGGTCAACCTGTTCCGCCATGTGCTGGCCAGCCGATTCATCATGCTGGCGCGCGACCAGACCCAGGAATCGATCTGGGACGAATCGGTCCGCAACATCAGCCTCGACTTCGACCCGGATTTCGTCAGCGACGAGACGGTGACGGCGCTCTGGTACAATTACGGCCTCGACCGCACCCTGCTGGTCGGGCGGGACAAGAAACTGATGGCCTATGCGCGCGGCAGCGAGGTCGATTTCAGCCCGACCGCCTTCGCGCTCGACGCCGACATGCAGGCGCTGATCGACAAGGCGGTCGCGCAATACATGAAGAACCGGATCACCATCAAAGGCGGGTTCAGCGCCCGCGCGGCGACGGTCGGCGACCGCGCCATCATGCTGAGCGAAATCGGCGAGATCTTCTCCGGCGCGTTCCAGACCATCGAGGGCAAGCCGGCGCTGGTCAGCGCCACCGCCATCGTGCCCTATGAGAACGAGGTGGCGCTGCCCGACGGGCCGCCGGTGATCCTGGTCAACGCCAAGTTCATCGACGCCGACGAGGTTTCCTATCTGCGCAGCCAGCTCGGCTTCCAGTCGCTGGATTTCGTCGCCGCCGGCGCCAAGAGCGACGCCGCGGCCACGGGCACGCAGGAGGACATCAAGACCCTGAGCGGCCAGGTGGTCGGCACTTTCGTCTGGCAAAACGCCTTGCCGGGCGCGCATATCTGGTCGGTGATCCTGCCGATCGTCGGCGCGATCGGCGCGCTGGTCGCGGTCGCAGCACTGCTCGTGGCGCAACGCCTCGGCAAGATGTCCAACCAGCTCGAAACCAGCGAGCGCCGCACCCGGCATCTCTCGCGGCATGACGCCCTGACCGGCCTCGCCAACCGCCTCTCCTTCGGCGAGGCGCTGGAGGAAGCGGTCGCCGGCCTGCCCGACAAGGCCTTCGCCGTGATCGCCTGCGACCTCGATCGCTTCAAGGCGGTCAACGACACTTTCGGGCACGGGGCCGGCGACATCGTGATCCGCACGGTCGGCGAGCGGCTCGCCAGGGAAGTCGGCGAGAGCGGCGTGGTCAGCCGCACCGGCGGCGACGAGTTCATCATTCTCATCCATGCCTTCACCGACAAGCGCCGCCTGAACCTGCTTTGCACCGGCGTCATCGACGCGATCCTGAAGCCGATCCGCATCGACGGCGGTCAGGAGACTGATGTCGGCGTCAGCCTCGGCGTCGCCCAGGCGCCGCTCTGCGGCATCACCGGCTCGGCGGTGATGCGCGCCGCCGACGAGGCGCTCTATGCCGCCAAGCAGATGGGCCGCGGCCGCGCGGTCTTCGCCGAAGCGCTGGAGACACCGGAGGATCCCGAAGCCGCCCCGATCAAGGCCGCGGAGTAGAATTTCCGACCTTTACGGGCTGAATCCGTCAATGGCTTGCAAGCCATTGCGAATCAATAGGAAAATCCCTATTCACGCACCGGCGCACAGCTGGCCTCGGTAAAGGCCCTGTAAAGGTTCGCTGCGCAGGGCCGCTGGATCGCATTGTATTCCTTTTGTTCCCGCGGTTCAACATGACCTCCGCGAAATCTCCCAGCTTCCGCCGCAGAAGCGGCCGATTGGGCCGGCAATGAGTGAGCGGCTCAGATCGCACCCCTGGCCGCACCCCCTAGGCCGCACTCTTAGAGATGGACACGCCTGATGATCAATCGTCGCCAATGGCTCCTCCAGGCCGGCTCACTCTCGACTCTCACGCTCGGGCGGATCGGCCGTGCCTTCGCCGCGAATGCCGATGAGGCCGCCGCGGTGAAAGCGGCGATCGACGCCGCGGTGAAGCCGGTGATGGCGCAGTATGGAATTCCGGGCATGGCGGTCGGCGTGACCATCGACGGCAACCGTCATTTCGCGGAATTCGGCAGCGCCTCGCCGAGGCAGAAGCTGCCGGTGACGCGCGCGACCCTGTTCGAGCTGGGCTCGATCAGCAAGACCTTCACCGCAACGCTCGCGACCTTGGCCGAGATCGACGGCAAGCTGAAGCTCACCGGCACTGTGGGCCAGCATCTGCCTGAGCTCGCCGGCACGCCGATTGCCGCCCTGAAGCTTCTGGATCTCGCGACCCACACGCCCGGGGGCTTTTCGCTGCAGCTGCCGGAGAATGTGAAGACGCGCGAGCAGCTGATGGCCTGGTACCGCGCCTGGAAGCCGGAATTCCCGGCAGGCACGATGCGCACCTATGCCAATCCCAGCATCGCGTTGCTCGGCATCGTGACCGCGCGGGCAATGGGCCAGAGCTTCGCCAGGCTCGCCGAAAGTCGCCTGTTCCCGGCGCTCGGCCTCGACCGCACCTTCATCAACGTGCCGGAGGCGGAGAAGGCCGCTTACGCCTGGGGCACGCGGGAGGGCAAGGCGGTGCGGGCCGGCGCCAGCCCGATCGCGGCCGAAGCCTATGGCGTCACCTCGAACACCACCGACCTCATGCGCTATCTCGAGGTGAGCATGGGCGTCGGGGAGCCGGTGCCAGACGCGGTCGCCCGCGCCCTGGCCGCGACCCATGTGGGCTATTACCGCACCGGGCCGTTCATCCAGGACCTGATCTGGGAGCAGTACCAAGCGCCGGTCTCGCTGAAGGCGATGACGGCCGGCAACTCGCAGCAGATGTCGATGAAGGCCAATCCCGCAGCGCCGATCGACCCGCCGATGCCGCCGCGCGCCGATGTCATCTTCAACAAGACCGGCTCGACCGGTGGCTTCGGCGCCTATCTCTTCGCCGCACCGGAGCAGAAGCTCGGCATCGTCATTCTAGCAAACAAGTTCTACCCGAACGAGGCGCGGACCAAGGCGGCTTGGTCGGTGATGGAGCGGGTGGTCGCCTGACCCATCGAGTCTGGGGCGGGCGCCCCCCCCCCCCACCCCCCACAACCGGCGGGGGGGCGCGGGCGGCCGGGGGCCCCCCCCCCCCCAACCCACCCCCGATTCGGGGGGTGGTAGACGGGTACTCGGTGCCCCCCTCC
The DNA here is from genome assembly GCA_041913405.1 of Dongia sp. Taxonomy (GTDB): domain Bacteria; phylum Pseudomonadota; class Alphaproteobacteria; order Dongiales; family Dongiaceae; genus Dongia. The sequence goes on from JAYSFH010000034.1 coordinate 8,374, forward strand.
CCCGGCTTGGGGGGAGGCCGGGTGGGGGTGCCCCGCAATGATTCTCTCCTGCTGTTTCTACCGCCCCTTCCCCACTTCCCGCACCACGTCGAGGAACGCGCGCAGCGCGGGTGGCACCTTGCGGTGGCCGGGGTAGTAGACGGCGACGGGTTCGGCGAATTGCAGCCAAGGGGCCAGCACCTCGCGCAGGCACTTCGATTTCAGGGCCGGGGCGGCGGCGGTTTCCAGGACATAGGCGATCCCTAAGCCTGCGACCGCAGCGTCCACCATCAGGGCTTCGTCGTCGAGCACGATCGCGGCGGGCAGGTCGAGGGCGAGCGCCTGGCCAACGCGTTCGAATTCCCAGCGGTAGAGCTTGCCGCCCGGGAGGCGGTGGCCGATGCAGCGATGGTGCCGGAGGTCGTCCGGCGTTTTCGGAATGCCGGCGCGCTTCAGGTAGGCGGGCGCGGCGACGCAGAGGAAGCGGAGCGGCCTGGTGAGCGGTACCGCGATCATGTCGCGCGGGATCGAGTTCGCGAGCCGCACGCCGGCGTCGAAGCCGGCCGAGACGATGTCGATGAGCCGGCCTTCGACCACGAGGTCGACGGTGACGTCGGGATGGCGCTCCGCCATCCGGGGCAGAACCTCGCGGACCAGGAGCTCGGCCGCGAGACGCGGCGCGTTGATGCGGACGGTGCCAGCGATTTTGCCGCGAAAGGAGACGGTGCCGTCTAGCGCGTCGTCGAGCGCGGCCAGCGCCGGCTGCAGGCGTACGAGCAGCTGGAAGCCGGCCTCGGTCGGCGCGACGCTGCGGGTGGTACGGTTCAGCAGCCGCACACTGAGCCGTTCCTCCAGCGCGCGCATGGCATGACTCAAGGTCGAAGGCGCGGTGCCGAGCTCGTCGGCGGCGCCGCGGAAGCTGCGGTGAGTGGCAACCGCCACGAAGGCGGTGAGGTCATTGATGGACGGTCGGGCCATTGCTGGGGATTTTGCAGCAGCCTGTACGGATTGCAACGTCTAATCCCTGGAATGCGGAGGACCTATGTCTGCCTTCTCTCCGGCAAGGCATCAAGGAACCAAGCCCATGTCACAGATTTCCAAGCGCGACGCTGTTTTCCCGGCGAACGGCCATGCGCTCTACGACCTGCATCGCTATTCGGCGGCGATCCGCTCGGGCGATCTCCTGTTCGTGTCGGGGCAGGTGGGCAGCCGCGCCGACGGGTCGCCGGAGCCGGTCTTCGCCGATCAGGTGCGGCGGGCCTTCGCCAACCTGCGCGAGGTGCTGGCGGCGGCGGGCTGCACCTTCGACGACGTCATCGACGTGACCAGCTTCCACACCGATCCCGCGGCGCAGTTCGAGACCATGATGGCGGTGCGAGCAGAAGAGATCGGCGCGCCGCCTTATCCGAACTGGACCGCGATCGGCGTCAACTGGCTGGCCGGGTTCGACTTCGAGATCAAGGTGGTGGCGCGGATTCCGGCGACCTCGTCCTCGTCATCCTCCGCCTAGGCAGGGCCGCTTACTTGCGCAGCTTGCTGTCGAGGCTGAACGCGCCCGGGCCGGCGAAGACGAAGTAGAGGAAGATGAAGCAGTAGAGGATGGCGGCGTCGCCGCCGTTGTTGACCGGGAAGAAGTTCTGGCTCGCATGCGCCATGAAGTAGGCGACCGCCATCGTGCCGGAAGCGAGGAAGGCGGCGGGACGGGTGAAAAGACCGAGCGCGATCAAGGCGCCGCAGACCAGCTCGACGATACCGGCGAAGGCGGCCGGGCTCGCGAAGGTCAGACCGTAGCCCGCCATCTCTCCCGCCGGGAAAGAGAGGAACTTCTGGGTCCCGTGCGCCAGGAACAGCAGGCCCGACATGATGCGAAGAAGGCCGTGCACCTTGGGCGCGTGGGGGGCGAGTTGGCTCAGCATGGTCGGGCTCCTGTCGTCGGACTGAAGGCGACTCGGCGGTGCCGCGTCGCCAGGACCTCCTACCTAGTTGATTCGCGAAGGCCGTGACAAGCAACCTGACAACCGGCGTCAGCCGTGAGGCCCCGCCCGGTTTCGCTCAGGGAAAGTTTTGCTTCGCCTTGCCTTCGGCCAGGGTTTCGCCGCCGGCATCAAGGGCCCTGACGATGAACTCGTAGGTGTGGCTCTCGCCGCCCGGCGGGCAAGGCCCGTTATAGCCGTCCTTCAGCGCGCCCTTCGGAATGATGCCGGAGGGATCGGCAGGCACGGTGCCGCCGCCGTGGTTCCAGCTGCCCTTGTTGCGGTCGCGCAGGCGCACCTTGAAGCTCACCGTGCCGGCCGGTGCGTTGCCGACCCGGATCTCCGGCGAGTTGTGCGAGCAGCGGTCTCCGGCGTCGAACTTGAACGTGACGGCAAGGTCCGCAGCGCTGGCGGCGGTCGCCGATAGGGCGGTGCAAGCCAGGGCAAGGCTGATGGCGGCGATCGACAGTCTCGGCATGATCTCCTCCCGTTCCGCCGATAGCTTGGCGGGCCGGAGGGCGATGGCGCTTTGATTCAGCGCAAAGCCGGGAGCGCCGTGCCGGTTACTTGCCGAGCTGGCGGACGTCGGCGAGCTTGCCGGTGATCGCCGCGGCCGCCGCCATCGCGGGGCTGAGGAGATGCGTGCGTCCGCCGCGGCCCTGGCGGCCCTCGAAGTTGCGGTTCGAGGTCGAGGCGCAGCGCTCGCCGGGCTTCAGCTTGTCCGGATTCATCGCCAGGCACATCGAGCAGCCGGGCTCGCGCCATTCGAAGCCGGCCTCGATGAAGATCTTGTCCAGGCCCTCGGCCTCGGCCTGCTGCTTCACCAGACCGGAGCCAGGGACGACCATGGCGTTGACGTTTGACGCCACCTTCTTGCCCTGGGCGATCTTGGCGACCTCGCGCAGGTCCTCGATACGGCCGTTGGTGCAGGAGCCGATGAAGACGCGGTCGATCGCGACGTCGGTCAGATTGGTGCCGGGCTTCAGGCCCATGTAATCCAGCGCGCGCTCCATGGCGCGGCGCTTGTTCTCGTCGGCGACGTCGCCCGGATTCGGCACCTTGCCGGTGATCGGCAGCACGTCCTCGGGGCTGGTGCCCCAGGTGACCTGCGGCGCGATGTCGGCGGTCGAGAGCTTGATCTCGGTGTCGTATTTGGCGCCCGGATCGCTGGGCAGGGTCTTCCAGTAGGAAACCGCCTGCTCGTAGGCGCCGGCCTTCGGCGCCATCGGGCGGCCCTTCAGGTAGTCGAAGGTGACCTGGTCGGGGGCGATCAGGCCGGCGCGCGCGCCACCTTCGATCGTCATGTTGCAGACGGTCATGCGGCCTTCCATCGAGAGGCCGCGGATCGCGTCGCCGGCATATTCGATCACATAGCCGGTGCCGCCCGCGGTGCCGATCTTGCCGATGATGGCAAGCACGATGTCCTTCGCGGTGACACCGAGCCCCAGGCTGCCGTCCACCTGGATCAGCATGTTCTTGGCCGGGCGCTGGATCAGCGTCTGGGTCGCGAGCACATGCTCGACTTCAGAGGTGCCGATGCCGAAGGCAAGCGCACCGAAGGCGCCATGGGTCGCGGTGTGGCTGTCGCCGCAGACGATGGTCATGCCCGGCTGGGTCAGGCCCTGCTCCGGGCCGATGATGTGGACGATGCCCTGGCGAATGTCGTCCATCGAGAAGTATGGCACGCCGAAGTCGCGGCAGTTCTGCTCCAGGGTCTCGACCTGGATCCGGCTCTCCTCCTCGGTGATGCCCTTGGAGCGGTCGGTGGTCGGGACGTTGTGGTCGGCCACGGCCAGCGTCGCATGCGGCCGGTGCACCTTGCGGCCGGCGTTGCGCAGCCCTTCGAAGGCCTGGGGCGAGGTCACCTCATGCACGAGGTGGCGATCGATGTAGATCAGGCACGTGCCGTCGTCCTGACGGTGCACCAGATGGTTTTCCCAGATCTTGTCGAAGAGCGTTTTCGGCATGGCAGGTCGCAGTGCGTTGTTGTTCGGTTCGGACCCCCACCCCGGCCCTCCCCCGAATCGGGGGAGGGAGAAGAGAGTTCCCTCCCTCGATTCGGGGGAGGGTTAGGGTGGGGGTCCGTATCTCTCGCGCCAGTATTGAGGTCCGGCGCGCAAAATCAAACTTCGCTCACGGCAGTGCTGCCATGAGCGGGACGCGTTACTCAGATGCCTGGGTGTTGTCCACGCGCTCGGAGATGCGGGCGGCCTTGCCGCGGCGGCCGCGCAGATAATAGAGCTTCGCGCGGCGGACGTCGCCGGAGCGGACCACCTCGACCGAGGTCAGGCGCGGCGAGTAGAGCGGGAAAATACGCTCGACGCCTTCGCCGTAGGAGATCTTCCGCACGGTGAACGAGGAGTTCAGGCCGGCATTCTTGCGGGCGATGCAGACGCCCTCGAAGGCCTGCACGCGCTCGCGGTCGCCTTCGACGACCTTCACGTTGACCTTCAGGGTGTCGCCGGGACGGAAGTCCGGCAGCTTCGCGGTTTCCTTCAGCTTGGCGACCTGCGCCTCTTCAATCTTCGTCAGGGTGCTCATTTCAGTCTTCCTTTCGTCTCGTATTCTTCAGTCTCTGTTTCTCGTAAGCGGCCCAGAGATCGGGCCGCCGCAATTTCGTCGCCGCTTCGGCCTGGGCGTGACGCCAGGCCCTGATCTTCTCGTGGTGGCCGGAGAGCAGCACCTCCGGCACCAGCTGGCCCTTCCACTCCGCGGGCCGCGTGTAATGCGGGTACTCCAGGAGCCCCCGCTCGAAACTCTCTTCCTCCAGCGTCTCCTCGGCGCCCATGACACCGGGCAGCAGGCGGACGCAGGCATCGATCAGCGCCAGTGCCGCCGGCTCGCCGCCCGAGAGGACGATGTCGCCGAGGCTGATCTCCAGGAGCCCGCGGGATTGGATCACCCGCTCGTCGAGCCCCTCGTAACGGCCGCAGACCAGGATCATTCCCGGTCCCGCAGCCCAGTCCCGCACCAGCGCCTGCTCGACCCGCTGGCCGCGCGGCGTGAGGTAGATGGCGGGACCCAACCCGTCCTGCGTCGCCGCTTCCAGCGCCGCATCGACCACATCGGGCCGCATCACCATCCCCGCCCCGCCGCCGAACGGCGTGTCATCGACGGTCTTGTGCTTGTCGGTGGCGAAGCTCCGGATGTCCGAAGTCTCCAGCCGCCACAGACCCTTTTCCAAAGCCTTGCCCGCGAGGCTCTGCCCCAGCGGGCCCGGAAACATCTCCGGAAACAAGGTCAGCACTCTGGCCGTCCAAGGCGCACGCTGGTTAGTCACCTCCCTCTTCCTCACCCACCGGTTTCGCGGTGAAGAAGTCATCCGGCAGATCGACGACGATCTTTTCGCCGGCGAGATCGACGACGGGCACGAAGCGATCGGCGAAGGGCAATTCGAAATCGCCGTCCGGCCCGCCCGCGATCGCGATGATCGTGCCGGCGCCGTAATCGGCGAGATCGACGACCTTGCCCAGGCTCCGGCCCGCGCGATCCTCGGCCTTGAGGCCGATCAGATCATGGGCATAGAACTCGGACTCGTCCTCGATCGCCGGCAGGACCTCGCGCGGCGCGTAGAGCCTTTTCCCCTTCAGCGCCTCGGCGGCGTTGCGATCCGCAATGCCGTCGATCTTCGCGATTACGATCGTGTCCTTGGCCGCCTTCTGCGTCAGCTTCAGGTCGAAGCGGCGGCCGTCATCGTCGTAAAGCGGACCATAGGTGGCGATCGCCAGGGGATCGGCGGTGAAGGACTTCACCTTCACCTCGCCCCTGACGCCATGCACACCGGCGATCGCGCCCAACAGGATCATCTGCTTCTTATCCTTCACCACTCGGGATGAAAGAGCTTAGGCGGCCGGCGTTTCGGCGGCTTTCGCAGCGGCGTCGGCCTGGGCCTTGGCGCGCTCCTGGGCCTTCGCCTTCGGCTTGTCCTGCTTGGTCTGCTCGTGGCGCTTCGGCGCCTCCATCAGGCCGGCCTTGTGGAAGAAGTGCTGCACGCGCTCGGACGGGGTCGCACCCTTGGAGATCCAGTACTTGGCGCGCTCGGTGTCGAGCACGATGCGCAGCGGGTCTTCCTTGGTCAGCATCGGGTTGTAGGAGCCGATGCGCTCGACGAACTTGCCGTCACGGGCGAAGCGGCTCTCGGCCACGACGATCCGGTAGAACGGGCGCTTCTTGGCGCCGCCGCGGGCCAGACGAATCTTCAACGACATGGTTTCTAGTCTCCTTTGGAAATCGAAACGTTTGTGATCAGGGTTCGGGATGGTGACTGCAGGCCTCGATCTTGTTGCCGTCGGGATCGATGACGAAGGCACCGTAGTAATTCTCGTGGTATTGCGGACGCAGGCCCGGCTTGCCGTTGTCCTTGCCGCCGGCCTTGATGGCGGCGGCGTAGAAGGCGTCGATGTCGGCGCGGCGCTTGGCGGCGAAGCAGATATGCGCGCCGCCCTCGGCATTGGCCGCGGCGTCGACCCGCTTCTCGGGCAGGCCGATCCAGAAGCGCGGATGATCACTGCCGATCTCGCCATAGCCGTGGGTGACGACGCCGACGCCAGGCACATCGACGGTGAAGATGCAGGCGCAGCCGATGGTCGCCAGCACGTCGTCGTAGAAACGCTTCGCGCGCGCAAGATCGGAGACGCCGACCGAGAGATGATCGATCATCGCAGCCCGCCCATGCCGCCGCCGCCCATGCCCCCCATCCCGCCCTTCATCAGGGCGCCGAGGCCGTGGCGCATCAGGCCCTTCTGACCGAGCTTGGAGACCTGCTTCAGCATGCGCTGCATCTCCTGGTGCTGCTTCAGGAGCTTGTTCACTTCCTGCACGCTGGTGCCGGAGCCCGAGGCGACGCGGTTCTTGCGCGAGGCCTTGATGAGGTCCGGGTTGCGGCGCTCCTTCGGCGTCATCGAGGAGATGATGGCGAGCGAGCGCTTCACATGCTTCTCGTCCACCTTGCCTTCGAGCTGCTTCTGCATCTTGCCGATGCCGGGCAGCATGCCCATGACGCCGGCAAGCCCGCCCATCTTCTGCAGCTGCTTCAGCTGCGAGGCCATGTCGTCGAGATCGAACTGGCCCTTCTGCATCTTCTTGGCGAGACGCTCGGCCTCCTCGGCCTCGGTCGTTTCGATCGCCTTCTCGACCAGGCTGACGATGTCGCCCATGCCGAGGATGCGGCCGGCCAGGCGGTCGGCGTGGAAGTCCTCGAGCGCGTCCAGCTTTTCGCCGGTGCCGAGCAGCTTGATCGGCGCGCCGGAAATCTGGCGCATGGAGAGCGCGGCGCCGCCGCGCGCATCACCATCAATTCGCGTGAGCACGATGCCGGTGACACCGACCTTCTCGCGGAATGACTTGGCGACGGTGACCGCGTCCTGGCCGGTCATCGCATCGGCGACCAGCAGGCTCTCATGCGGATGCACGGCGTCGCTGACCGCCTTCACTTCGGCCATCAGCTCTTCGTCGATGGCGAGGCGGCCGGCGGTGTCGAGGATGACGACGTCGAAGCCTT
>JAYSFH010000035.1:0-2998 GCA_041913405.1 Dongia sp.
GACAGCGGCGCCGACTGGATCGGCGGCTTCAACCTGGCCGAGGACAAGCTCAACTTCGAGAGCGGCTTCTTCGCCCAGGACCCGGTCGGCAGCGTGGACTTGAAGGACGTGCTGGCGGTGGTCGACCTGTTCGGCGGCGATTGTCTGCTGGTCGGCAACACCAAGGAGGAAGGCTGGACCACCATCGGCGTGTTCGACAACGTCGATGGCGACCAGTTCCGCGCGATGATCGCCAACGAGAGCATCCTCGCAGTCACCGTCGCCCCGATTGGCGGCGGCGGTCCCGGCGACGTGGCGATCTGAGCCCCAGGTCCCCGATGGGGGAGGCGATCGGGCCGGCGGCCGAGTGAGTGACGGAAGCAGGCTCGATCAGACGGGGCCGGGTGACAACCGCCCGGTCCCGTCAGCTTGGGCTGCGACGCCCTGCCTGGGCGCTTCGTCCTCGCCGTTTCCGTATAATGACGGCGGCAATCGCGCCGGACGAGGAAACCTGACGATGCCCATCCCCGATCATCCCGTCTCCTTCGCACGGCGGTCGCTGCCGATCCTCGGCTGGGCGGCTTCCTATCGGCGCGAATGGCTGACGCCGGACCTGCTGGCGAGCCTCGCCATCTGGGCGGTGATGGTGCCGGAGGGCATGGCCTATGCCGGCATCGTCGGCGTGCCGCCCATCATGGGGCTCTACACCATCGTTCCGCCGCTGCTCGCTTATGCGGTGCTCGGCACCTCGCGCCGGTTGGTGGTCGGGCCGGATACCGCGACCGGTCTCATCTCCGCGCTGACGGTGGGCGTCGTCGCGGCACAGGGCACGGCGGAGTTCAATGCGCTGACCTCGACGCTCGCGGTCCTGATCGGCGCCTTCTTCCTGCTGTTCGGCATGCTGCGCATGGGCTGGGTCGCGGCCTTCGTGCCGACACCGGTGATGCGGGGCTTCATCGAAGGCCTGGTCTGCGTCACCATCATCGGCCAGGTGCCGCATCTGCTCGGCATCGAGGGCGGGACCGGCAACTTCTTCCAGAAGCTCTGGCACGTGCTGCAGCATCTCACCGATGCCGCGCCGGCGCCGGTCTTGACCGGCCTGCTCAGCCTGGCGGCGATGCAGCTGCTCCGCCGTCTGCTGCCGCGCGTGCCGCGCGTGCCTGCGGCCTTGGTGGTCGCGGTGGGCGCCACGATCTTGGTCGGCCTGCTCGGCGGCGAGGCCGCCGGCGTCAGCGTGGTCGGCCCGCTGCCGTCCGGCCTGCCGCAGCTGACCTTTCCCGTCCTGGATCTCGAAGTGCTGCGGCAGCTGGTGCCCGGCGCGCTGGCGATCGTGCTGGTCGGCTATGCCGAGGCGCTGGGCGCGGCGCAGGCCGCCGCAACCGAGGGCGGCGACGACATCGACCCCAACCAGGAACTGGTGGCGCATGGCCCGGCCAATATGCTGAGCGGTCTGTTCGGCGGCTTCCTGGTGGTCGGCAGTCTCTCCAAGACCTCGGTCGCCATGAGTGCCGGCGCGCGCAGCCAGCTCGCCAACGTGTTCGCCGCGGTCTTGTGCTTTCTCACTCTCGTCCTGCTCACCCCGCTTTTCCGTGGGCTGCCCCACCCGACGCTGGCCGCGATCGTCATCGCCGCAATGCTGCACCTCTCCAAGCCGCGTTATCTGCGTGATCTCTTCACCCGCAACCACTGGGAGTTCGGCCTCACCGTCGTGGTGATCGCGGGCGAGCTGACGCTGGGCGTGCTTCAGGGCATCACCCTGGGCGTGCTGCTGGCGCTGATGGTGGTGATCTACCGCACCACGCATCCGCGCGGCGCGGTATTGGGGCAAGTACCGGGGAGCGAGGCCTATCGCGATGTGGCGCTTCACCCCGATGCGCGCACCTTCCCGGGGCTGCTGATCTGGCGTGCGGGCGGCGACCTGTTCTTCGCCAGCGTCGGTCATGTCGCGCTGGGATTGAAATCGGCGCTGGCCGCGAGCCGCCCCGCCGCGCAGCGCGTCCTGCTGGACGCGGGCTCGGTGAATTTCATCGACACCAGCGCCTGCGACGCGCTGCTCGGTCTGATCAAGGAGCAGCAGGCGCAAGGCGTCAGCTTTGCCTTCGCCCGGGTCCGCGACCCGGTCCGCGAGCGCATGCGGCTTGCCGGCATCGAGGCGCTCGTGGGTGCCGACCGCTTCTACGAACGCGTGACGGACGGCGTGCGGGCGTGGCTCCACAGTGAACGCGGCGCGGCTGCGTCATCCCGCACGGACTGAACCCGGCCGGGCTGCGCCGCTCAGTACTGCCCGCTGCCCCGGCCGACCGCGGTCACGATCATCGAGATCCGCGTGCCGTCTTCCGAGAGCGGCAGCAGCATGATCTCGTAGCGCAGCAGCTTGTCGTCGATGATGGCGTCGCGGACCGTGAAGCGCGGCTTGCCGGCCGCGATCATCGCTTCGTAGAAGCCGACCGTGAGGTCGCGCAGGTTGGCGGTGGGGAGCTCGTCCACCCAGGTGCCCGACATCTCCACCCCGGAGAGATCGCGCCAGAAGGTCCCGACGAGGCGCATGCGATAGCGCCGCGGCTGGTCGCCGTGGACCTCGGTCAGCGCAATCCGGTCCAGCATGAAATGAAAATCGAGCGGGTCGATATCGGCGCGGCGCGGAAACCGGCGTTCGCCGCACCGGCCTTGCCAATATTCGAGCAGGCGCCGCAGGTCGGGATGGGCGGGCAAGGAGTCCAGCCCGGTCCCGTGATCGATCGCGAAATTCCGTTGGGTCGCGCTGTCGGCCAAGATTTCCCCGATATAGCCGACATCATAATGGCCAGCACAAGGTCCGAAAAGCAACAGACCCGAGATCCATGTATCTTCGACAAGCCGCGGCCGGCGCGGCAAGTGCCGGGGAGCGCGGCCTGTCGCGCTGTGGCGCTTCACCCCGACGCGCCCAGCTTCTCGGGGCTGCCGATCTGGAGCGCCGGTCGCTACTGCAGCCGCTGTTTCAGTCGCGGCACCGCGAAATCCTGGAAGACACGCAGCTTCA
>JAYSFH010000035.1:3008-15796 GCA_041913405.1 Dongia sp.
ATCGGCACGATGCGGCCGCCGGCATGGACCAGGCTGAGCGGCATCGGCTCCGGCTCGAACTCCCGCAGGATGGAAACCAGCCGGCCCTGCCGCTCGTGCGCGGCGATCTGGTAGCAGAACACCTTGGTCAGCCCGGCGCCGGCCAGCGCCGCCTCGATGCTGGCCTCCGCCGTTGTGACCACCAGGCGCCGGCATATCGGCACCATTTTGATCGCGCCGTCGATGCGGAGCGGCCAGGCATCCTGCGCCGGCAGCCGCGTGCGCATGATGCAGTCGTGGCCGGCGAGTTCATCCGGATGGCGCGGGGTGCCGTGGGCGGCGAGATAGGCCGGGCTGGCGCAGATGACCGGCCGGATCGTGGCGATGCGCGTCGCCACCATGCTGCTGTCGGGCAATTCGCTGATGCGGACCGCTAGGTCCACCTGCTCCTCCATCAGGTTTACGATTTGGTCGTCGAGCAGCAGTCGCACGGTCACATCCGGATATTCCTTCAGGAACTCGACCACCACGGGCACCAGGTGCAGCCGACCGAACACGATGGGCGCCGTGATGATGAGTTCGCCGCGCGGCGCGCGATACTCGCCCGCGGCGGCGCGCTCCGCCTCGCCCAGATCCTCAAGCAGGCGCCGGCTCGATTCGTAGAAGATCTGGCCGCTCTGGGTGAGCGCGATCCGGCGCGTAGTCCGGTTGATCAGGCTGGCCTTCAGAAAGGCCTCCAGCTCGGAGACCTTTCGGCTCAATGTTGCGACGGGCATGCCGAGCCGGCGCGCCGCGGCGGAGAAACCGCCGGCCTCCACCACCGCGACGAAGGCCGACATCGATTCAAAGCGGTCCATACAGTTTCTCGAAATTTGGAAAGAATCATTCCATTAATGGCACATAGTATTGAAATATGGAACGAACTAGATGCTCCCCCACCGGCCGAACCAGGCCGTGGATGAGAAGGAGCAACCCATGTCTCGAATTTCGACCCCCAACGGTATCGAAGCGGCGCCGGCCGCCGCCCATAGCGCCCTCGCGGCCGTCAAGCAGCAGCTTGGCGTCCTGCCGAACATGTTCCTCGTGGTCGCGAACAGCCCGGCGGCGCTGGACGGCTATCTCGGCCTGAACGGCGCGCTCGCCAAGGGCAGCCTCGACGCCAGGACCCGGGAGCGCATCGCGATCGCGATCGCCGAGTTCAATCGCTGCACCTACTGCCTCTCCGCGCACGCCTATCTGGGCAAGAACCTGGCGAAGCTGGACGAGGCGGAGATTGCCGCCAACCGCAGCGGCCGCTCCAACGACGCCAAGGCCGACGCGGCGGTGCATTTCGCGGTGAAGATCGCCGCTTCGCGCGGCCATGTCAGCGATTCCGACCTGAACGCGGTGCGGCAGGCCGGCTATGACGAAAGCCAGATCGTCGAGATCGTGGTTCATGTCGCGCTCAACACGCTCACCAACTACGTGAACGAGGTTGCCGGCACCGCCGTCGATTTCCCGTTGATCGCGCCCGCGCGCAACGTCGCCTAGCCGCGCGATGGCCGCGGGCCCGACCGCGGCCATCCGTTCATTCCTTCAAGGAGCTTCCATGTCACGCACGCTACGCGCTGCGGCCGTCGGCACGCTGCTCGGCGCCGTCTTGGCGTCATCGCCGACCCAGGCCGAGCCCACCACTTATCGCCATGCCCAAGTCCAGGGCCTCGATATCTTCTATCGCGAGGCCGGCCCGCAATCGGCGCCGACGGTCCTGCTGCTGCACGGATTCCCGTCATCGTCACACATGTTCCGTGATCTCATTCCGGTCCTGGCGCAGCGCTACCACGTGATCGCACCGGACTATCCCGGCTTCGGCTATTCGAGCACGCCGGGAGTCGACCAGTTCCAGTACACCTTCGCCAATCTCGCCTCCGTCATCGATGCATTCACCACGCAGCTCGGGCTGCAAAGCTATGTCATCTACATGCAGGACTACGGCGGGCCGATCGGCATGCGGCTGGCGTTGAAGCATCCCGAGAAGGTGCGCGGCTTCGTGGTGCAGAACGCCGTCGTCAATGTCGAAGGCTGGCATCAGGAGGTGGTCGCGAGCTTCCTGCCGGCTTGGCGGAACCGCACGCCCGAGACGGAGAAGCCGCTGCGCGCCGCCTTCAATGCGGAAGCCACCCGCTTCCAGTACACCCACGGCGAATCGCGCGCCGACCGGGTCAACCCGGACAGCTGGACTTTCGACCAGGCGCTGCTCGATCGGCCGGGCAACGATCGAATCCAGGTCGAGCTGCTCTACCAGTACCAGGACAATGTCGCGCAATACCCGATGTGGCAGGAATACCTGAAGGCCGCCCAGCCACCGACGCTGGTGGTGTGGGGCGACAACGACCCGTTCTTCACGACAGCGGGCCGTGATTTCTTCAAGACCCTGCTGCCGGGTGCGGAGGTCCACGCCTATGACGCGGGCCATTTCGCGCTGGAGACGCATCTGCCGGAGATCTCCGCTGCGATGCTCGCCTTCCTCGACCGCCTGAAGCCCGCCAATTGAGGGGACGCATCATGTGGAGAGCATTGATCCAGGCCGGGTTCGGGATCTGCCTCGGCCTCGCCGCGCCGGCAACGGAAGCCTCGGCCGCCACGGATATGAAAGAGGGTTTCCTGCCGCTAAACCTGGCCATGGAAGCCGCAGCCGAAGGCATCCGGGCATGCGAGGCTCACGGCTGGCATGTCACCGTCACGGTGGTCGATGCCGGCGGCAACATCAAGCTGCAGGCCAAGGGAGACCACAGCACGATCCACACCAAGGACGCGAGCTTCCGCAAGGCCTATACCGTGGTGACGATGGGGCCGATCTTCGGCTTCGACGTGCTGGGTGACTGGGTCGAGCAGCTGAAGACCAACCCCTTTGCCGCGACCTACGCCACCTTGCCGAACCTCTTCCTGCTGCCCGGCGCGGTCGGCGTGAAAATGGACGGCGAGATGGTCGCCGCCATCGGAGTCGGCGGCGCGCCCGGGGGCAGCAATGACGAGATCTGCGCTAAAGCGGCATTGGCCAGGATCGCCGACCGGCTGAACTAGCCTCCGCGACCCGCCAGAAGTGATCGGGCGACAAGGACAGGGCCGGGAGTCTCCTCCCGGCCCTGACTGACGTCCGTCCTGATGAAGCGTGGCGACGTTACGCCACCGCCGCCTCCAGGCTCGGGTAGTCGATATAGCCCTTGGCGTCGCCGCCGTAGAAGGTCGCGCGATCGGCCTTGGCCAGCGGCGCGTTCTGCCTGAAGCGGGCCGGCAGGTCCGGGTTGGAGATGAACAGCGTGGCGAAGGCGATGAGGTCGGCGTTGCCGGTCTTCAACTGCGCTTCGGCCTCTTCCTTCGAGCCGAAGCCGGCCGCGGAGATGATGGTGTTGCGGAACAGCGGGCGGAAGAAGTCGGCGTCGATCGGGCCGCCCGGCACGTCGTCGCCGGGGCCGGCGCGGGTCACGTGCAGGTAGGCGAGGTTGAAGCGCTCCAGCGCCTTGGCCGCATGGCCGAAGATCGCGCGCGGATTGCTGTCGTACATGTCGTTGAAGTTGGTGTTGGGCGAGAGCCGCACGCCGACGCGCTCGCCGCCCCAAACGCCGACCACCGCCTCGGTCACCTCGATCAGGAAGCGCGCGCGATTCTCGACCGAGCCGCCGTATTGATCGGTGCGATGGTTGGTGCCGTCGCGCAGGAACTGGTCGATCAGGTAGCCGTTGGCGCCGTGGAGCTCGACGCCGTCGAAGCCGGCCTTCTTCGCATTCTCCGCACCGCGGCGATAATCTTCGACGATGCCGGCGATCTCCGCGGTCTCGAGCGCCCGCGGCGTCACATAAGGCGTCATCTTGTAGTCGATGGTCATGCTTTCGCCCTTGGGCGCGATCGCCGAGGGCGCCACGGGGAGCGCGTTGTTCTCCTGCAGGGTCGGGTTGGAGATCCGGCCGACATGCCAGAGCTGCAGGAAGATCCGGCCGCCGGCTTTGTGCACGGCGTCGGTCACCTTTTTCCAGCCCTCGACCTGGGCGTCGGTGTAGATGCCTGGGGTGTGGACGTAGCCGATGCCCTGGGGCGAGACCTGGGTCGCCTCGGTGACGAGGAGGCCGGCGGAGGCGCGCTGGGTGTAATAGGTCGCCGCCATGTCCGAGGGGACGAAGCCCGCCTTGGCCCGGCTGCGGGTCATGGGCGCCATCACGATCCGGTTCGGAAGGGTATAGGGGCCGACTTTGACGGGGTCGAAGAGCATGCGAATAATCCTTTTGTTTTCAGAGAATTGGCGTATCAGGTCCGGGACTTGGAAATCCTTAAGTAAGTGATTACATACTTATTGGACAGACGATTTCAAGCCCCGATCGCCGGGGCCGCGTGATATTTCGAGACCATGAGCACGAACGCCGAAACCGAGATTCTGGATGACGAGACCGAGGCCGGGTGTGAAGAGGCCTGCACGGTCGCGCGCCGCCGCGACAAGGAGGCGACGAAGCAGGCCCTGCTCAAGGCGGCGGTCGAGGTCTTCGCCCAGCGCGGCTTCGATGGCGCCACGACCAAGGAGGTCGCGACCCGGGCCGGCGTCAACGAGGGGCTGATCCAGCGCTACTTCGCCAAGGGGACCACGGGGGGCAAGGCCGGGCTGCTGCAGGCGATCGTCGGCAATATGTGCGGCGAGCGGCTGACCGCCTGCCGCGCGGCACCCCCCAGCGACAGCCTCAAGGCCGAGATCGCCACCGTGCTGCGCCATGAGATCCTGCAGGCCGACGCCAATCGCGACTTCCTGCGGGTCTTCATCTCGCGGGCGCTGGTCGATCCCGATCTCGCCGCCAGCCTGAAGGCGCATTACAAGGAAAGCCGGATGCCGCACCTGGTGCACCGGCTGCAGCATTTCCGCGATAACGGCACGCTCGACCCCCACGTCGATCTCGCGCAGCTCGCTGCCAGCATCACCACCTTCGCCTTCGGCCTGGGCTTCATGCAGCAGGTCGTGCTGTCCGAGGATCCCAAGGTGCTGGAAGGCATGATCGACGGCATCGCCGAGACCCTCGTGCGCGGCACGGCGGCGAAGGCGGGGTAGCAAACACCGCCTATTGCCTCGCACCGAAACACGCGGCAGGCTCCTCCCCAGGGGACCAAAGACATGAGACTTCGCCGCCTGGGCTCGTGCCTGACCGCGATCACGCTCGCCGCCGCCTTTGCCGCGCCGGCCTGGGCGGCGGATGCCGACTGGCGGGTGACCGGCTGCAGGGCAAGCTGAAGGACGGCAAGCCGGAAAAATCCGAGGACGTCTCGGGCATCGCCTGCGCGCCCGGCCCGCTGCCGCGGCTCTGCCTGGTGGTGGACGACGAGACCCAGGGCGCGCAGGTCGCGATCCTGCAAGAGGGCGTGTTGACCGCCGGCGATTTCATTCCGCTGATCGACGACGTCCATGACGGCAAGCCGCTGGAACTCGATGCCGAGGGCGTCGCCTATGCCGACGGCTTCTTCTATGTCGCGGGCAACCAGGCCCGTGCACGCCACGAGGAGGACCCGGCCAAAGAGGCGAAAAATCTGCTGAAGGCTGCCGCGACCCGCAAGCTGTTCCGCATTCAACTGAACGCCGACACGGTCGATCTCGCGACGGGTGCGCTCATGGGCGAGCCCGTGGTCGCCACATCGACGGCACTGGCGGAGATTCTCGCGAAGGATAAGGTCCTGGCGGCGGCCCTCGATCGCCCGCTGGAGAAGAATGGACTCGCGGTCGAGGGTGTCGCGGTCAAAGGCGACCAGCTCTACGCGGCGATGCGCGGGCCGGTGCTGGACGATGGCAGCGCGGTGATCGCGCGGGTGCCGCTGGCCGCCCTGTTCGACGGCGCGCCGGGCGAAGCGACGTTGTTCCGTCTGGCGCTCGACAAGGATACGCAGGGCGATGCGCGCGGCATCCGCGATCTCACCGTGGCGGGCGACGGCTTCCTGCTGATCGCAGGGCCGGTGAACGATCCGCCGAAGAAGCATGCCGTGGCCTTGGGGGATTACGCCATCTATGCCTGGAACGAGGCAGCGGCCGAGAAACGCCTCGACCTCCAGCCCTACGGCAAGAAGACCATGCCGGAGGCCTTGCTGGTGATGGGCCAGGACGCCGCGAAGGCGCGGGCGCTGCTGATGTTCGACGGCCCCAAGGAAGGCGAGCCGACCCCGGTCGACATCCCCCTGCAGTGACGGCTCAGGCGCCGCTGAGCAGTCCCGCCAGTCCGCGCACCGCGGCGACGGCGCCGAGGCATGCCAGCAGCAGGACCACGATCCGCCGATAGGTCTTGGCCGAGGCCTTGTCGAAGACCCGGTCGCCCAGCCAGTTGCCGACCAGCATCGCCGGCACCAACAGCGCGCCGAGGATGAGCGCGTGCCACTGCATCAGCCCGCCGACCGTGGCCGAGACCGCGCTCATCGCCGCCGAGACCTGAAAGAACAGGATCAGGCTGGCGCGCCCCGCCTCATGTGCAATCGGCACCGCGAGGAAGAGGAAGATGACCGAAGGCCCCGGCATCGCCGCGGCGCCGCCGGTGAGGCCGGCGATCGCGCCGAAGCCCGCGCTCACGCCCGCTGGCGGGCGCTGCGAGAAGCGGAAGCCGAGCTGCACCGCACCCGACGCCGCCAGCACCGCGAGGCCGATCAGCACCCGCATCCAGTCGGCGGAGACTCCCGCCAGCAGCCAGGTGCCGAGCGGCGTGCCGACCGCGGCGCCGGCGATGGTCGGGATGAGCAGCTTCCAATCGACCTTGCGCCAGATCTTCGGGATCAGCTGCAGCCCGGCGAGGATGGCCAGGATCATGATCGAGGGCACGATCTCGGCCGGCGCGAAGAACAGCGAGAGCAGCGGCACGCCGACCACGGCGAGGCCGAAGCCGGTGAAGCCGCGGATGAAGGCCGCGACGAAGATGCAGAGGCTGGCCAGTGCCCAGGTGGCGAGCGAAAGATCCATCACGCCAACAGGCGCTGGGTGTGGCGCGCGATGGTCAGCTCTTCATCGGTCGGGATGACGCGGATATCGATCGCGCCCAGCCATTTCAGCTTCTCGGCAACGCGGGCGCGAATGGGTGCCGCGTTCTCGCCGACCCCGCCGGTGAAGACCAGGGCATCGACGCCTTCCAGCGCCGCGGCGAGCGAGTAGATCTCGACCGCCATCCGCGCGCGTTCGCTAACGGATTCCAGCAAGGTCTTCATATCCGCCGTGCCGCCGAGCGCGAGCAGCCCGCTCTCGTGGTAGAGCAGCTTCTCCAGCTTCGGGAGGTCATAGCCCTCGCTGCGCATCAGATGCAGCAGCACGCCTGGATCCAGCAGTCCGCCGCGCGTGCCCATGACCAGCCCGTCCAGGGTCGAGAAGCCCATCGTCGTGGCGATGCATCTCCCGTGCTTTACCGCCGCCATCGAAGCGCCATTGCCGAGATGCGCGATGATAAGGCGCCGTGGAATGTCGGTGCCGAGGCGATGCAGGATGGCTTCATAGGAAAGCCCATGAAATCCATAGCGCCGGATTCCCTTCTCCCAGAATCGCTCCGGCAGCGCGAAGCGCGCCGCGCTCTCCGGCATTGTGGCGTGGAAAGCGGTGTCGAAACAGGCGACCTGCGGGACGTTCGGAAGTGCAGCGGCCACCGCCTCGATCGCGGCGACATTATGCGGCTGGTGCAAGGGCGCCAGCGGGATGAGGTCGCGCAAGGCGCCGAGCGTCGCCGCGTCGATCCGGACCGGCGCGGTGAAGCGCGTGCCGCCATGCACCACCCGATGCCCGACCGCTCCGACTTTCAATCGCGCGATCAGCAGCGTCACCGCGTCACGGTGGTTCTCGAGTTTCAGATCATCGGTCGGCCAATCGACGCCGCTGAACTTCGCAACGCCCTGCCCGATGCCGGAGAGCTGCCCGCGCAATTCGCAGATGGGCTCGCCCTCCAGTCTGAAGGTCGCAAATTTGAGGCTGGACGATCCAGCGTTGATGGTGAGGAGACGCATGGCGGCAGAATAGGCGGCGCGTGCTGCGGCGGATAGGGCCAGCGCTACCGCGGTATCGGTCCAGTCGGGCAGTCGCTAGCGCTGCTGCTCCTTGACCGCTTCCGCCAGCCGCATGATGCCGGGCTCGATGCGTTCGGTCGGGATCGAGGAGACGCCGAGGCGGCAGAAATTCTTCGGCCCAGGCTGGTTGAGGAAATGGACCGCACCGGGTTCAATGACGACTCCCTTGGCCAAAGCCGCCTTCTCGACGGCGCCCATGTCGATGTTGGCCGGGCCGCTGATCCAGAGCGCAGTACCGCCGGCCGTGAGGTTGACGGAAAATTCTGGCAGATGCTTCACCATCGCCGTCACCGCGGCGGCGAGGCGCTCGCGGTAGATGTTGCACAGGCGCCGCAGCAGCGCGTCGTGATGGCCGTCGGCGAGGAAGAGCGCGATGGTGCGCTGGTTGTTGGCGGCGGGATGGCGGATCTGCAGGCGGCGCAGCGCGCGGGCCTCGGCGATCAGCTCCTTCGGCCCGACCATGTAGCCGAGGCGCAGGCCCGGTGCGAGGGTCTTGGAGAGCGAGGAGATGAAGACCACGCGGCCGCTGCGGGCCATCGATTTCAAGGCCGGCTGCGGGCTGCCCTGGTGGGTGAGCTCGCTTTCGTAATCGTCCTCGATCATCACGAAGTCGTCGGCTTGGGCGCGCTCGAGCAAGGCGTGGCGGCGCTCCAGCGACATCGTGACCGTGGTCGGGAACTGATGGCTCGGTGTCACATAGACGTAGTCGCATTCGGCGAGTTCGGGGCCAGGGATCAGGCCTTGCTCATCGACCTGGAGCGGCAGGCGCTTGCCGGCGAACAGGCCGGCGATGTTGCGCGCATCGGTGTAGCCCGGATCCTCGATGCCGAAGGTGGTCTTGCTGTCGAACAGCAGGCTGGCAAGAAGATAGAGCGCATGCTGCGCGCCGACGGTGACCAGGATCTCGTCCGGCGCCACGCGCACGCCGCGGCGCGGCAGCAGGCGGGTGCGGATCTGCTCGATCAAGAGCGGGTCGTCGTCGGTGAAGCGGTCCTTGGACCAGTCCTTGACCGCGTTGACGCTCAAACTCTGCCGCGAGCATTCGCGCCAGGCGGCGAGCGGAAACAGGCTCTGGTCGACCTGGCCATAGATGAAGGGATAGGGGTAGTCCTGCCAGTCGGCGGGCTTCACGATGTTCCGCTGCAACCCCGGCCGCGACTTGAAGCGCGCGGCCCAGTCCGGCGCCTGGTCCGGCGCCGGCTCGAAGCGCTTGATTTCCGCCGCCGCGCCGCCACGCTCCTGTCCTGGGGCGCGGCCGGTCAGGATCTCCGGGTTGACGAAGAAGCCGGAGCGCTCGCGGGCGATCAGGAAGCCTTCCTCGACCAGGTCCTGATAGGCGAGGACCACAGTATTTCTTGCGACCTTCAGCGATTGGGCCAGGGAGCGGCAGGAGGGCAGGGGCGCGCCGGGCAGGATCTGGCCGTCGAGGATGGCCGAGACCAGCATGCGGCGCAGCTGGGCCTGCAAGGTGACCGACTTGTCGGGTTCCAGGCGGAACAGGAAGGCGCGGCTGGCGTGGACCAATGAATACCCCTCGCTGGCCCCATCAATAAAACTTAAGGACCGGTCCGATTGCTGCCCGGATATATAGCAGTTTCGTGAAACTGCGGTGAAGCTCGTTGCAAGTCCTCTCAGACCGGTTATGCTGGTCTGCAACAAAAAGAGTTCGGGAGTGCCAGCGCTGGGAACCTGCCCGCCATCCTTCACAGGATGGGCGGCCGAACGTTCATACCAGCCCGGCTACACCCAGACCGTCAAAGCAGCCGTTCGGGAAAAACGCGGCTGACTGGCGCAGAGAAACCTCAGGAGGGTGACGTATGACCAAGCTTACTCCAGATCAAAAGACGACGCGGGCGACGCTGCTTGCGGCGCGCGCCTTCAACCGGCGCACCATGCTGAAGACCTCGGTCCTGGCGGGTGCTGCGGCCGTTTCGGCGCCGTGGATCGTCAAGGACGCCTTCTCGTCCTCGGGCGAGCTCAATCTGCTGATGTGGTCGGACGAGTATCCGGATCCGGTCATTCCCGATTTCGAGAAGAAGACCGGCATCAAGGTCAACCAGACTCCGTTCTCGCAGAACGAAGAGCAGATCAACAAGCTGCAGGCGACCGGCGGCGAAGGTTTCGACATCGTCTCGCCGACCGCCAACCGCGCGCCGCAGTACAAGGATCTCCAGGTCCTGGCGCCGTTCGACACCAGCAAGCTGAAGCACCTCGACGCGCTGCTGCCGTCGATGCTCGGTCAGGCCAAGAGCCTCTGGACCTGGGATGACGGCCTCTACTATCTGCCGCATTGCTGGGGCTCGGAAGCGCTCTCGTTCCGCACCGACCTCTACAAGGGCGACCTCACGAAGCTCAGCTACGGCTCGCTCTGGCAGGATGACGTGAAGGGTCATACGCAAGGCCGCGGTCACTCCTTCCTGCTCGGCATCGGCCTGTGGATGGACCACAGCGGCCAGATGCCGTCCAACCGGATGCTCGACGGCTACAAGGACGAGGCCTCCTTCAAGAAGGTCTGGGATCCGATCCTGAAGTTCGCGATCGAGCACAAGTCCTGGGTGAAGCAGTTCTGGGATTCGGCCGACAACACCAAGTCCGGCCTGATGGAGAACGACGTCTGGCTCGGCCAGACCTGGGACGGCCCGCCGCTGACCTTGAAGAAGGAAGGCAAGCCGGTCAGCTACCAGGCTCCGGTCGAGGGCGCCATCGTCTGGCTCGACGGTGCTTCGCTGACCAAGGCGGCAAAGAACCTCGATCAGGTCTACGAGTTCCTGAACTACCTGCACACCCCGGAAGTCTCGGCCAAGATTTCCGACGGCTCCAACTACAACCCGGTCGTGACCGGCGGCGATGCGCTGACCTCGGACGCCTTCAAGAAGAACTTCCAGGAAGCCTTTCCTGGCGACGCGCTGAAGAACGTCTGGCCCTGGCCGGCCGAGCCCGGCTGGTATGCGGAAATCCGCAGCCAGTACGTCGAGCAGTTCACGGCGGCCTGAGCCGTTTCGACCTGAGAAACATCAGCCCCGGCCTTGCGCCGGGGCTGATTGTTTTTTGGCCCCCGATCGGGGTTACCCGGTCGCTGGGACTGGCCCCTGCGATCACCCTTGATCTGTCGGGACCTTACGTAGAAACTCGATTCAAACGTTAAGAAACGGCAGGGCGGGGCTTTGGCAGAGAGCAGGCAGATGAGTGCCGGCGTCGAGCTTGATCACGTGACGGTCCGCTTCGGCGACTTCACGGCGGTCAAGGACGCGACACTCGACATCAAGGGCGGCGAGTTCTTCTCCTTCCTGGGGCCCTCGGGCTGCGGCAAGACCACGATCTTGCGCACCGTCTCCGGCTTCCTGGATCCATCGGAAGGCGCGGTGCGGATCGGCGGCCAGGACATGATCGGCATCGGCCCCAATAAGCGGCCGACCGCGCTCATCTTCCAGAACCTCGCCTTGTTTCCGCTGATGACCGTCGCGGAGAACATCACTTACGGCCTGCGCGTGCGTGGCGTATCCAAGGCCGCGCGCATGAAGAAGGCCGATGAACTCCTCGAGATGATCGCCTTGCCCGGTCAGGGCAACAAGCTGATGAGCGAGCTCTCCGGCGGCCAGAAGCAGCGCGTGGCGATCGCCCGTGCGCTCGCCGTGCAGCCGAAGGTGCTGCTGCTGGACGAGCCGCTGTCGGCCCTGGACCTGAAGCTGCGCCAGCACATGCGCACCGAGCTGCGCTCGATCCAGCAGATGGTCGGCATCACCTTCATCTACATCACCCATGACCAGGGCGAAGCGCTGACCATGTCGGATCGCATCGCGGTCATGAGCGACGGCGTGATCCAGCAGGTGGCCGACGGGCGCGCGGTCTACGACGAGCCGGCGACCGCCTTCGTCGCCTCCTTCGTCGGCGAGAACAATGCCTTCGCCGGCAAGGTCACCGGCGCCGCCGACGGTTTCGCGCTGGTGGAGACGCCGTTCGGCGCGCTGCGCGGCCGCAACCCGCAAGGCCTGCGCAGCGGCGATCGCGCGATCCTGTTCGTCCGGCCGGAATCGGCGCGGCTGGGTTCCGCGGGCGCCGACACCACCTTGTCCTCGCGGGTGAAGAACGTCGCCTTCGAAGGCAACATGACCCACGTCTTCCTGGACGGCGTGGGCAAGAAGGACATCACCGTCACGGTGGGCCGGCAGAACAGCCCGGTCATTCCGGAGCCGGGACAGACGGCGCCGGTCTCATATACGCCGGAGCTCGGCCTGGTCCTGCCCGAAGGGAAACTGGCGCGTGAGTAGCCGCGCTTTCGTCTTCATCGTCCCGATCGTCGTCATCGCCGTCTTCTGGCTGATGGCGCGCTGGGAGCGGCGCACGATCAACGATCCCTCGCGCAAGGGCTTCCTCGAGCGCAACGGCAAGGTGCTCGGCATCGTCTTCATACTGCTGGTCGCCTTCTGGGCGCTGTTCCTGGTGGTGCTGCCCTATCTCTACATGGTGGTGGAGAGCTTCCACCCGCGGCTGCCGCCGACGGAGCGCGGCGGTCCGAACGACGTGCTGACACTCGCCCAGTACCAATCCTTCTTCGTGCTGCCGACCGGCGGCACCAACTGGACCCATATCAACGCCTTCGTCTTCTCGATCATCGCCTCGATGGCGGTGACGGCATTGAACTTCGCGATCTGCTATCCGCTGGCCTATTACATGGCCCAGGCCGGGACCCCGCAGAAGGTGCGGCTGATCCTCCTGGGCCTGATCGTGCCCTATTGGGTGAACGAGATCCTGCGCGCGTTTTCTCTGCGGCTCTT
>JAYSFH010000036.1:0-15732 GCA_041913405.1 Dongia sp.
TGCCGCTCCGCCGCAGCCCGGTCACCGCGATGTCGGCGCGCCAGTCGAGCTGCTGGGAGAGCCTTTCCCGGGCGCGATCGAGCACTGAGATCATGACTTTCCCGCAGGACGAGGTGGAATGGCCGCTGGGGTCGAGCCGAGCTTACTGCGTCTTGGAGGTAACATACTATAGTGGATAAACCCGGACGCGCTGATCCGGTGACTTGGGCGCATGGACATGCGCCGCCTCGTCGGGAGGAACGTCCGACAGATCCGTATCCGGCGCGGCCTGACGCAGGAGCAGTTGGCGGAACGTTCCGGCTTCAGCCAGCAGTACATCAGCGGACTGGAGAACGGGCTCCGGAACCCGACCATCGTGTCCATCTACGAAATTGCCCAGGCCCTCGAGGTCAGCCACATGGACCTCGTGCGCCCGTCGCGCTCAAGAAGTCCGGTTGCGAGGAACGGCCCATAGCTTCCCTCCCGCCGATCGGCCGGCGATGTTTGTAGAGTATACTCCGTAGAGGAAAACACATCAATCGGGCGCACTCCCGTTCATGGGCATACGGGAGGTCTTCGCGCGCAATCTCCGTCGACGGCGCCAGGAGCGCGGCCTTTCGCAAGAGGCGCTGGCCGGCGAGGCGGGCCTCGACCGCACCTACATCAGCGCCCTCGAACGGGGCGTCTACAGCCCGACGATCGAAGTCGTGGACAAGCTCGCAGTCGCACTGGGCACCGAAGCGTCCGAACTGCTGCAGGACGAAGCCAGTGGCACGCGGCCTCAGTAACCGTCCGGCATTGGCGCCGCGTGACAGGCTCTTGCGTGAGTTCGGCAAACCGCCTCGCTGATACGGCGCGCCGACAGTCCTCAACCGTTCGCGCTGGCTGCTCCTGCCGCTGAAAATTTTCGGCGTCGCCAGTCCCACGGCATGTCAAAGACGCCGGCCCACAAACCGCGACGGGCGGTACGGGCAGCGCTCTCCCGCTCCGCATAGTCGGCTCCGAAGCGGCGATAGGCCATGGCCCACCCGCTCGCGACCATCCAGCCGTTGAGATCCTCGCCGCGCAGATAACAGACCGCTACGAGCCGGTGATATCGGTCTCGATTGCGTCCGCTGCACGCGATCGTCGCGCGCCCGATCTTTGCAGCCAGAGCTAGAGCGGCATGGCGGCCACAGGGCCATGCGGAGCCGTCGGTTCGCCGGCAGACCTGGTCACCCTCCGGAGCGTCTATCGCGTGCAACCGGATTCTCGCTCCCCTGATCTCCAGCGTATCGCCGTCGACGACGCTTGCGACACCAACGACCCTGCGCTCTCGTTCCAACGCGGATGGAACAGTAGGCCAGACCATGCCGAGCGCCGATATCGCCGCCAGCATCGCGAGGAGCCGCGGCGCCCGACATGGGGGGTGGTCAGCCTTCGCCATTCTTCATATCGTCCTCGCAAACCAGGGGGCCAGTCGAAGAACCGGCGGACATTCGTTCCGCCCGAACCAATCATAAGGCAGGCGACGGGGCATCGCGCGAGCGAGCGGCGGCGCGTTTGTATTTCCGCTTCGTCCGGCTCTCGACCGATACTTGGAGGCGGCAGGCAAGGCGCCACAGCGCTTGGCGCCTGGGACGCCTCCGACAGACATTAAGCGGAGGGTGGCATGGCACGGGGGCGGAAAACGACGGGTGGGGGCAACGGCATCGAGGTCACAGACTACCGTCACGACGACACCCGCAAGAACATCCCGCCTGCCAAGATCGCGGCCGAAGGACGCGTTCCAGACGTCCCGAAGATCACCTATAGCTACAGCCCCCGGCTTGATCCGGCCCTGCGCTTCGACGGGACGGGCGGTGCCGACGCTCTGCCCGAACTCCTGGCGACCGCGCGGCAACGCGCGCTGACCGACGACGAAGCGCGTTCGCTCGCGGAAGCGCTTCGTGCCCATGAACCGTGGCTCGAATGGGCGGGCAAGCGCGAATCCAAAGCTATTGATGTCGATCCGGTCGCCCTTCATATCCATGAGCGCGTCAGCGCCCAGGCCATCCTAAAGGTCGCGGCCCGGCAGGACGTCACCCGCGATCTCTTCGCCGACCCCCAGCAGGAATACCGCCAGGCGGTTCAGTTCTATCAGCACGACATCGACTGGACGAACCGGCTGATCCTCGGGGACAGCCTTCAGGTCATGGCGTCCCTTGCTCAGCGCGAAGACCTCGCGGGCAAGGTGCAGATGATCTACTTCGACCCGCCCTACGGCATACGGTTCGGAAGCAATTTTCAGACGGAAGTCGGCAACCGCGAGTCCCGTGAAAATGAGAAGGGCCTTACGCGCGAAGTCGAGATGATCCGTGCCTTTAGAGACACATGGCATCTCGGGGTTCACTCCTATCTTGCCTATCTCCGTGACCGGCTGCTCGCAGCCCGCGAGCTACTGACCGACAGCGGCAGCGTGTTCGTTCAGATCGGTGACGAAAACGTTCACTTGGTGGGTGGTGTCCTCGATGATGTCTTCGGCCGTCGAAACCGAGTCAGCCAGGTCACCATTCAAAAGACAACAAGTTCGACTGGAGATCTTATCTCGAATATATGTGACTACGTTCTCTGGTACGCAAAAGATATTGATCAAGTTCATTTTCGTCAGCTGTTCCAGATTAAGGAACGTGGGGGTGCAGGAAGCCAGCACTACGGAAGCGTCGAACTCCAGAACGGAGAACGTGTTTCAGCATCGCGGTATGCGGACGAAGAGCTCCCTAGCAGCGCGCGCCTCTTCACGCCAGACCAGCTTCAGTCTGCTGGAATGGGCAGAGAAAAGGGATTAGGGGCGGCGTCCTGGTTTCCCGTCAAAATAAATGGAAAGCAATACCTCCCATCAAGTAAAGCGCGCTGGAAAACCAACGAAGAGGGCATGTCACGCATTGTCAGTTCAGGACGTGCACTGCCACAAGACACCGCGCTTCGCTATGTTCGATACATTGACGATTTTCCTGCCTACGTCATTCACAACGTTTGGTCCGACGTTGGTGGGGCTTCGAACAAGTCATACGTTGTGGAAACCGCGCCCACAATAATCGAACGGTGCATGTTGATGACAACTGAGCCGGGTGATCTCGTGCTCGATCCGACCTGCGGCGGTGGAACGACGGCAGCCGTGGCCGAGGAGTGGGGACGGCGCTGGATTACCATCGATACAAGCCGCGTTGCAGTTGCGACCGCTCGACAGCGGATCATGACAGCGAAATACGAATACTTCGACCTCGCCGACGGCAGCAAAGGGGTGGATGCCGGATTCCAGTACAAAACCGTTCCGCATATCACGCTCAAGAGCATCGCCCAGAACGACAAACTTGATCCGATCTTCGCTAAACACGAGCCGATCCTCGATGAGCGTCTAAAGGGCTGCAATGCAGCTCTGTCTTCGGTCACGGACGAGCTGCGCCAGAGGCTTCAGACGAAGCTTGCAGTAAAGCAGAGGGCGGAAGGCAAGCGCGCTATCACCGATGCCGACACCCGGCGCTGGACCCTGCCTGCCAAGGGAGCGGCCTTCGAGCATTGGACAGTCCCCTTCGACACCGATCCGGACTGGCCTTCGGCCTTGTCCGACGCCGTTACGGCGTACCGGGCCGCATGGCGGGCCAAGATGGACGAGGTCAACGCCTGCATTGCCGACAACGCCGAGCAGGAAGAGCTGGTCGATCAGCCCGTCGTGAAGCGAGGCGTCGTCCGCGTCAGCGGTCCCTTTACCGTCGAGGCCGTCCAGCCGCCCGAGATTTCACTCGGTGACGTCCTTCAGACGCCCATCGGTGGCGCGCCAGATGAGATTGAGGACACCTTCGTCGGTGGTTCAGCCGGCACGGCAATGGCCGACGGCGACAGCCAGGCGAAGAACGTCGAAGCCTATCTCGACCAGATGATGCGCCTTTTGAAGGTCGATGGTGTGCGCTTCCCCGATAACAAGCAGATGCGCTTTTCTCGTCTCGACCCCATGGGTGGACGCTCGAACGCGATCCATGCCGAGGGCCGCTGGGTGCCGGACGGCGAGGCCGACGACGACCAGGAGGGTCGGGCAACGGTGGCCGTTGCTTTTGGACCGCAATACGGGCCGGTAACCGCCAAGCAGGTCGAGCAACTGATCCGCGCCGCCTCGCGGCGCGGCTATGATGATCTCGTCATCGCTGGGTTCAACTTCGATGGAGCCGCCCAGGCCGTCATCGACGAGGCCGATCATCCCGACCTTCGGGTCCACATGGCCCATATCCGGCCAGACGTGAACCCCGGTATGGCGGGGCTCCTCAAGGAGCAGCCCGGCGCCCAGCTCTTCACCGTCTTCGGTCAGCCACGCACGACGCTGGACGGGCCGAACCGCGATGGCGATTACGTCGTCCGGATGGACGGCGTCGACATCTACAACCCCGTCGACAACACCGTGACACCGAGCCGTGCGGACAAAGTTGCCGCCTGGTTCCTCGATACGGACTATGACGGGCGGACGTTCTGCATCACGCAGGCATTCTTCCCCGATAAATCCGCATGGGCCAAGCTAGCCAAGGCGCTCGGGGGCGTGGTCGATCCCGACGCCTTCGAAAAGCTCAGCGGCACCGAGTCCATGCCGTTCCCCACCGGGAAGCATGGCTGCGTCGCGGTGAAGGTCATCGACCCGCGCGGCAACGAGGTCATGCGCGTCCATCGGCTGGAGGGCTGAGCCATGGTCGATGCCCAACAGGAAATACCGCTTCAGCCGGTCGACAAACCGATCATCTGCTCCCCCTATGAGGAGCCGAAGGATCACTGGCTCTACGACCGCAAGACCGGCCAGCCCAGCCGCGCCGGGTTTCGGCGGCAGGCCGGCTATTGGTACAAGACCGACAAGACCGGCTCGACCCAGGGCGAGCTGTTCGTCGAGGAAGAACGGGACGACCTGCCGCTCGTCAACCTTCTGCGGGGGGACGTGCGACGCTGGCGTGAGGCGGATTATCGCGGGGCCAGCAACGTCACCAAGGAGCTTCTGCGCCATTGGTCGCGCGCCGACCGGCCCCGGCGGCTCTTCTTCTGCCAACGCGAAGCCGTAGAGACGATCATCTACCTCGCGGAAATGCGCATTCCAGGCCGCTCCCGCCGCACTGGCTTCCAGAACTTCGACCTGGCCGATGACGAACTGGCGAAGCTTCTGGCCGGTCAGCGCCCGTCCTTCGATCTGTGGTCAGAGGACTTCTTCCCGACCCTTCTCGATCAGCCGGGGGACGCCAGCCTCGACGGACTGCGCCGTCTCGGGTGCAAAATGGCGACCGGCTCCGGCAAGACCGTCGTCATGTCGATGCTCATCGCCTGGGCCTTCTGCAATCGGGGGCAGAATCCCCAGAGTACGGAATTTCCCAATGCGGTCCTCGTGTGCTGCCCCAACCTGACCGTGAAGGAACGCCTTCAGGTGCTCCGGCCCGAGCACCCCGACAATTACTACGCCGCCTTCGACATCGTGCCGATGAAGTACCGGCCCCTGATGCAGAAGGGCAAGGTGCTCGTCACCAACTGGCATGCCTTCGCGCCCGAATCCGAGCACAAGGAAGGCGGCAAAACCTATGCCGTCGTCAACAAGGGGCCGGAAACCCCGGAGACCTTTGCGAGGCGTATTCTCGGCGATCTCGCCGACCGCATGCCGATCATGGTCCTCAATGACGAAGGGCATCATTGCTGGCGCCCGAAACCCGACGGCGACAGCGCCGGGCTCACCGGCGACGAGAAGAAGGAACTCGAGGCCAAGCTTCGCGAGGCGACCGTCTGGGTGGATGGCCTCGACCGCCTCAACAACCTCAAGCTCCCCAGCGGTCAGGGCGGCATCGCGCTTTGCGTCGATCTCTCCGCGACACCCTTCTACATCAAGGGCAGCGGCCATCCGGAGGGGCGGCCGTTTCCGTGGCTGGTGAGCGACTTTGCGCTCGTCGACGCCATCGAGAGCGGGATCGTCAAGATTCCGCGCCTGCCCGTGCAGGATACGACCGGACGGCCCGATCCGCTGTATTTCAAGCTGTGGGAAGCCATCAAGGACGGGCTCGCACCTGCGGAACTGCTTCCGGGCCGCGCCAAGAAACCGAAGCCAGAAGTCGTCTATCGCAAGGCCGAGGGCGCGCTTCAGCAGATCGCCGGCCAGTGGGCCGAGCGGTTCCGCTACATCGACGAAGGCAAACCCGGCCAGGACAAGGTTCCGCCCGTCCTCATCATCGTCTGCGACAACACCGACATCGCGGAGGTGTTCTTCCGCAAGATCAGTGGCGAGCGCGAGGAAGAGGCGGTCACCGAGGAAGAGGTCGAAGAGGTCCTTGGCGACGACGGGGCCGAGGAAGAAGAGGAGGGGACACCGCGCGGGCGGGGCAAGAAACCCAAGAAGCGCATCGTCTACGGTGAGGGCGAGGTGTTTCCCGAGTTCTTCGCGAATAAGCCCGGCCTGCGCCGCACCATCCGCATCGACTCCAAGCTTCTGGCCGAGGCCGAGAGCGAAGATCCGGGGAAGAAGAAGCAGGACGCGGCCGAGGAGTTGCGCCGCATCGTCTCGACCGTGGGCCGTCCGGGCGAGCCCGGCGAGCACGTCCGCTGCGTCGTTTCCGTCTCGATGCTGACCGAAGGCTGGGACGCCAACAACGTCACTCAGATCCTCGGTATCCGCGCCTTCGGCAGCCAGCTCCTGTGTGAGCAGGTGGTGGGGCGCGGCTTGCGTCGGATGGACTACACCCCTGATCCCAAGACGGGCCTCCTGACCGAGGAGTACGTCGATGTCTACGGCATCCCATTCTCGGTCATCCCGTTCAAGGGCAGGCCCGTCAAGCAGAGCCAGCCGGAGGATAAGCCCAAGAACCACGTCCGGACGATCCACGAGCGCGCCGCCATGGAGATGCGCTTCCCCGTGGTCGAGGGCTACGCCTTCTCCCTGCAGAAGAATCTCATCCGGTGCGATGTGGATTCGATGGAACGGCTGATCATCCAGCCGAACCGGGAGCCCACTGCGACCTTCGTGTCGGCTGCCGTCGGCTATCAGGTCGGGGCGCCGTCAACGTCCGGCGGGTTCTCGTTCCAGGAGCAGAACCGGCGACAGTACTACGATAGTACTCACCTCCAGACGATCATGTTTCAGGTGTCGCGGCTCATCGTCGACGATCTCGTCGCCTATGACCGCAGCGGCTCCGAAAAGCGCCGTCGCGTGCTGCGCCTTCAGTCCCGACACCAGCTCTTCCCGCAGGTGTTCCGCTATGTCGAAGAGTATGTGCGTAAGAAGGTCGACTTCCAGGGTCAGCACCCATGCGAGCTGGGACTACAGGAGTATGTCGAGCGCCTCGTCGAGCGGCTGCGCGACGGCATCGTCCCCGACGATACCGAAGGCGAGCCGCCGCTTCTGCCGCTTCTCAATCGCTACAAGCCCATCGGCACGACTGCCGACGTCGACTTCAAGACGACACGCCCGTGCTTCGCGACGAATGCCAGTCACATCAATCAGGTGGTCGCCGATACCAAGACATGGGAGACGAGCGCGGCCTTTCGCATCGAACAGGCGGTGCAGCAGGGTGTGGTCAGGTTCTACGCTCGGAATGACAGCATGGGGCTGGTGATCCCGTACGAGTATGTTGGCGTGGACCATAGCTACGAGCCCGATTTCCTCGTCAGGCTGAACGCGCCGGGCGGCGATGCGACCGTGATCCTTGAGATCAAGGGCTTCGAGGACGACCAAACCAAGGCGAAGCATCAGGCTGCCCGCCGTTGGGTGTCGGCGGTGAACAACTGGGGCAAGCTCGGCCAGTGGGCCTTCCATGTCTGCCGGAACCCACAGACTCTCGATAAGGAGTTGGCTTACCTGTTGCGAGAAATCGGTCAGCGGGCGGCGTGACTGCACACCCGTTCGCCCCAGGTGGCTCATTCCGCGATTCCGTCGGGTCGTGTCAGTCGGGGGAGCTGCGCCAAGGCTCCGCGCCTCGGCCACGTATGACCAATGACGATAGCGGTTCAGATCATCGCAGGACGCTACTTCCATCCGAATGAGAAGCGGGGGCGGGCAACTTAGCGATGACACTCACGATCACGCCGGTATGCATATTGCCTCAATGCCTAGGCTCGGTCTGGACGGTCGCCGACATCGACGCGCTCGCCGAAGTCTGCGCGCAGATCCTGATCGGACGCGCGCTTCACGCTGCGATGATCCTCGACGGAGCCTATCCGGTGGGCGCGCCGCCGATCGTAAGCGCCGCGCTCAAGGAGAAATTGCGGCTCGAACTTCATCCCCAGACCGACCCCAGGATCTGGCACCGGGATGGCCTGCTCTTCGAGATCATAAGCTGGGTCGCCGCGCGCCTCACCGCGACCGTCAATGAGGCCATTTCCGATCCCCATCTGAAGGCGACCAATCAGGGCACCGATTGCGTCAAGGTGACGAT
Source organism: Dongia sp. (assembly GCA_041913405.1). Lineage (GTDB taxonomy): Bacteria > Pseudomonadota > Alphaproteobacteria > Dongiales > Dongiaceae > Dongia. The sequence continues at coordinate 8,379 of JAYSFH010000036.1, forward strand.
CGACCCAGCCGCCCGCACGCTCGCCCAGGCAACCGTCTACGAATATAAATGCACCACCAACTGGCGGCAGCTGTTCTCTCAGGACGTCCTTGCGGCATTCCGCGAATATGTGTCCGGACAGCGGGACAATCAGCTTGTCCAAGCCGCCATCACGCTCCTGATCGGTCTCGGGTTCACGCCCGCCGAGCGCAGCGCCGCGTATGATGAGCTTGTCCGCGCCCGGCCGCTCGCCTTCCAGGCTTCGCTGACCGTAGCGCCAAGCGGCTTCAGCGCCAACGAGCGGCTCGCGTTGTTCGCCGGTTATGACGAGATAGCCGAAGATGTCGCGACACGCGGCGGCAACACCATGCCGCTCGACGATGTCCGGGCCTGGTTCGCGGGCTTCTCCGTGCTTGTCTGGGCGAAGATCGAGGCGTTCGATGTTCGACGTTGAAACCGCAACTCTGATCAGATCCGCGCCGCCCTTGCGTGGGGTCGATCCTCAGCTCCTGCCGCAGGAGCTCACCAGCATCTATGCCGAGCTTGCCGGCTTGCGGCTTCGTGCCGCGCAGCTTGCCGATGCGCCCGACTATCTCGCCAGGATCGAACGGCTGTCGCGCATCGCGGCGGTCTATGAGGCGCAGGTCGACGACACGATCGACGGCGAGACCCGCCGTGCCGCCGCCTTCGTCGCCGGCACCACCTATCAGATCCTCGGTCGCGTTATCCCGGCGGCGCCTGATCGCGCGACCTTTCTGAGTACTGCGGCAATCCATCCGCGCATCGCCGCACCCCTGCTGTTCCTGATCGCAGAGCAGAGCCCCGATGCCCGTGAGGCAGCGCGTGGGCTTGGCGGCGGCCGTCTTGAGGACATCCATCGCGGGGCATTGCTCGAGAGCATTCAGGATCTGGCACAAGAGCGGTTTACTTCGATCCTGGAGCGTGCAGAACGTCTCGCACATCTGCAACCTACTGCTGACGATGACCTGGCCGAACAGGCGACCCAGGGTCTTTATGGCCTATGCTGGGCCGGGCTCATCCATCTGGTCGCCCGTCTGCTCGACCAAGCGCCTCCCGAGCTCGCTTATCCTTTAATGGCCACGCCGCAGGCGCTGTTCGATCGTGCGACGCAGCTGGCAGTCGCCGATGTCGCGCCGCCCGGGCCGGGGGCCCGGCTGGTGTCGGCCTATGCCGGGCCACGCCACCTTGCGCGATTGCTCCGCCACGTGGCCGATGGCCTTGAAGGCGCTGGGATCACAAGCCTGCCAGCCCCGGTTGGCGCGGAGGAGCCCGCCTGGAGGCACTGGCTCCGCCACCGCGCGTTGACCAAGCCTACGCTCTGGCCAAACCATCGCGAGGCGGTAGCGACCCGCTTCCTCGACGCCGGAACCTCGGCGGTACTCGTGCTGCCGACCGGGGCCGGCAAGACCACCTTGTCCGAACTGAAGATCGCGGCGACGCTGAGCGCCGGACGCAAGGTGATCTTCCTCGTGCCGACGCTGGCGTTGGTCGACCAGCTTCGCGATGATCTCGCCGAAAGCTTCCCCAAGAGCCTCGCCAACTACGAGGTCTCCGCTGATGGCGACCTCGTTGCCTTCATCTCCGGCCCCGAGCTGGGTGCGATCGAGGTGATGACACCCGAGCGATTGCTCGCGTTGCTCAGTTTCGCCGACGCTGATGTTGGCGACCTTGGCCTGATCGTCTTCGACGAATGCCATCTCTTGAGCCCGGCGGGCGGCGGTGCGCGCAGTGTCGATGCGATGCTGTGCCTCCTCCACGCGCTACGCCGCGCGCCGCAGGCCGATTGCCTGCTCCTCTCGGCGATGCTGCAGAATGCGCCCGAAGTCGCCGAATGGCTCGAGCAGCTTGCCGCCCGGCGGTGCGTAAGCTTCCTGGATCCGTGGAAGCCGAGCCGTCAGGCGCGCGGCGTCGTGATCTATTCCGAAGGCGAGCTCAACGCGGCAAACCGGCTGGTGCGCACTGCCAAATCTGCGGAACGCAATGGCCAGCCGGTCAACCGGCCGCCGCTCGACGTATCACCCTTCGCGTTGTTCGGTTTGCACAACGCCTGGGCGCGCAACGCGCCCGTCGATCGGCGGCTCGTGCGCCTCTCGGACGGTACCGTAAGGCTTAACTATGGCACGGGCGGCGCGACGCCAAACTCCAACGAGGTAGGCGCCTCTCTTGCGGCGAGTGCTGCACGGGCTGGGCTCAAGACGATCATGTTCGTCAACCAAGCCGATCACGCCCCGACCACCGCGCGCAAAATCCGGACCGGGCTTCCAGCCGTCGGCGCGCTTACCGAACTGGAAAATGACCTTTGGCAGGACATCATCGCGGAGTTGGGCGGGGCGCAACATTCGCTGCTCGATCCGACGGCACCCGCGTTGCCGCACAATGGCGACATGATAGCGATCGAGCGCCGCATGGCCGAGTCGTTGTTCCGAAGGCGTGACGGCGCCAGCATCATCGTCGCCACCCCGACGCTTGCGCAGGGCATGAACTTGCCGGCGGAGGTCGCGATCCTGGCCGGGACGATGCGCCATGACGAGGATGGTCGCGAGCCGCTTAAGGGGCACGAGATCCTGAACGCCGCCGGGCGAGCCGGCCGCGCTGGCTATCTCGCCAACGGAACCGTCCTGCTCATTCCCGAGCCGCCGGTCGCATTCGCAGCGAACGGCACGCCGACCGAGGGGGCGTTCGACATGCTCGCGAAAGTGCTCCCCGCCAACGACCAGTGCGTCATGATCGACGATCCGCTGACGTCGTTGCTCGATCGGATCCAGCTCGGCGACGTAAACGGCCCCGATGTTCGCTATTTCCTCAGCCGTTTGCGGGCGGGCGAGGGCGAGGAGCAAGATGCCGATCGTCCGATCCAGATGATGAACCGCTCCTTCGCAGCGTTTCAAGCACGCAAGGCGGGCACCGACGCCGCGTTCGACGGCAAGCTCGTTGCGCTCAAAGCGGCGCTCGACGCCGACGTACAGGCCGCTGAGGTGGCGACCGTCAAGATCGCCGCATTCAGCGGTATACAGCTCGAACCTCTGACGGCGCTGGCCGCGCGCATCGCAGCCGAGATCGACGCTCTGCCGACCACGATCATCGAATGGTGCGACTGGTTGGTCGACTTCCTGATCGCTGATCGGGCAAGCTACGCGCTGTTGTTCGGTAGCGACGTCGAGACGGTCAGAGCCGTAACGCGTGGCAAGAAGACGGGTGGCGACAGCACGGATGCCGAAATGGCGCTGCTCAAGCCAGCGCTGCGTGGGTGGTTGAGCGGCGCGCCATTCGCGGCAATCGAGGCGGCGCTTGGCGTTGCTCCAGCCAAGATCAAGACCTGCAAGCGGTCGCGCGATTTCGTGCTCCGTCTCATGAGTCGGCGCTTCTACATGATAGCGGGCGCGTTGAGCGCTTTAGTTCAGCATGCTCTGCAAGAGGCCGAAAAGAGTTCGACCAATCCTGCGACACTCGAGATATTGGCCATTGCAATTCGCAAAGGCCTCGACTCCCCGGAGAAGGTTGCCTTCGCCCATCGATCGACTTCGATCCGCTCGCGCGTCATCATTCACCGGTCCTATGCCGAACGCATTCCCAACAGTCCGGTTAAGGCGGGCGACGATTTCGGGGCTGTCCTCCGCTCGATCGACGCGCATCTGACGTCCAACGCTTAGCGGTCGAACATTCCGCCAGCTGACCCGCTCTGGTAACCGAATCAAAACGAATCCGGCCGTTCATGACGGATGTGCTCTTGCTCGGAGACCGATGGATATGAACTTCGATGGCTGGTCGATGAGCTTGTTCTAGAGCGGGTCCGCTGAATTCCGAATCTGCCGAGTGACGGGCTTCTTGGTCTGTGATTCACCGTCTCTGTTGAAGGAGGCGGTGATGGCGCGGGCTTACGGTGATGATCTTCGGTCGCGGGTTCTGAAGGCGGCCGCGGAAGGCGCTTCTGCGCGGGCGGCGGCGGCACGGTTCGGGATCGGCGTTTCGACGGCGATCGCATGAATCGGGCGCGCCCGGCAGGATGGGGAGCGGACGGCCCGGCGTCAGGGCAAGCCGCCGGGCTCGCGCCTGGACGCGCACGAGGCGTTCATTGTTGCGATGATCCAGGCGGACCGGGACGTGACGCTGAACGAGATGGTCGCCCGGCTGGCGGCCGAGGGTGTTGTGGAGATCCGCCGCAGTGCCTTGAGCACCTGGCTTTGCGGTCGCAGCTGGACGTACAAAAAAAGTCCGCGCACGCACTGGAGCAGGATGGCCCCGACGTCCTGAAGCAGCGCCAGGAGTGGTTCGACGGTCAGCCGGAGCTGGACCCCGAACGGCTCGTCTTCATCGATGAAACCGGCATCTCCACCAATATGGCCCGACTGCGCGGCCGGGCGCCCCGCGGCGAGCGCTGCCGTGCCGGCGTGCCGCACGGGCATTGGAAGACCACCACCTTCACCGGCGCCCTGCGCCGGACCGGGATGACCGCGCCCTTCGTCTACGATGGCGCCATGAACGCCGAGGTCTTCCTGGCCTACGTCGAGCAGGTGCTGGTGCCGACCTTGAGGCCCGGCGATCTCGTCATCAAAGACAATCTGCCGGCCCACAAAGTCCGAGCTCATCTAGGAGGCGATCGAGATGGTTGGCGACACCCGCATGCTCCTGCCGCCCTCAGTCCTGACTTCAACCCGATCGAGAACGCCTTCGCTGAGCTCAAGGCTCTCCGGCGTGCCGGGGCCGCGCGCACCATCGACGCCCAGTGCGTGGCTATCGGATCATTCATCCGACGCTTCTCATCAGCCGAATACGCCAACTGCTTGATGGCCGCAGGTTGCGAACCGGATTGAGCCGGATCTGGCTTAGAAGGACGACCAGCGTATGGCCGAGGGCATCTCCTCACCGGACACGAGTGCCAGATCGACACGTCCCTCCGGGGTGCATTAAATATCGTTCTAGTCTCTTGTGTTCGCGGTCGTTCGCTTTCAGGCAGGCGTCGGCGTGACATAGGCTCGTATACCGCGGTTGGCCATGGACTGGCCCAACTCAATAAGGGGAGCGGACATGAACGTCGTCGGGCTGGAAGAGCAGCTGCTTGCGGATAGGATCAGGATCTCAATCGATAAAGCGTACATGATCTTGTCGAGAATGTTTGATGTCGCGCAGAGTTTGACCATCGACGATTATGACGATCCGAACGAAATTATGAGGGAGAATGATCGAGATTTCAATGACGTGCTAGATGACTTATACAGAGATGTCCAAATTTTGGCTGCTAGACTCTCTCTGGATGATATTTCGCGTCAGATTGGCCTTACTGCTAAAAAGACCAAGAAGAATTGGGGGAACATGGGACCCGATGAGGATGGGGCCGATACGATGCGAAGCGTGCACTTTGACTATGTTAGGCGGATGTTTGCATCACTCGACACAATGGTGGGGGGCGCCAGTATATCGACGCAGGCAGTCTTAGAGAACATTCTACGAAATACCAGGAGAATACTAGTGGATGCAGGTATTACTATTCCCAAAAGCGAGGCCGAGATCTACAAGGCAGTCGGAAGGGTGATCGACTACGCGTTTAATGACTTGATTAAGAATTTCTCCATGCCGCGTCCGCTAAAATCTTACAAGCCTGAGTTTGCTATTCGGTCCACCAGGGCGCTAATTGAATACAAGTTCGCGAGAAATGAAGATGCTGTAAAGAGATGTATTGATGAGCTCTATATAGATACCAGAGGGTACAAAAATATAATGGGTTACACGACATTTTACGCCGTAGTTTATTGCTTAGATCAATATGTCTCTATCGAGAAGATCGAGAAGGAGTTTCGGGATAGTGCTGTTGAATCCGACTGGCGGCTGATTCTTGTTCACGGCGGTGGATCTTAGTCGGGTCATAGATCGATCCGCATATTTTATGCATGGCCTTGGTGTGCTGAGAGTCCGACCGAGAATCGCGCTTGGAGCATCAGGCCCGGGCGAAGCGTCGGATAAGTAGTTTGACGCTGGCGAGGTAGAGCCAAGCCTCGTGTTGTACAGAGAGGGTAATCGGTTGACAGTGCCGTTCTGAGGGGCGGGATCAGGCGACCTTATCGGCTCGTGCCTTTGCGGTCCTCTCCTTCGGGTGGTTGTCGTTGGCGGGGATGCCGTCGAGGAAGGCGCGTTGGGGCGTCCGCCCGCGCATCCCGCGGCCCTGGTGCGGCCGCTGGCGGTTATAGCCTTGAAGGAAGAGGTCGAGGGCAACCTGCATCTCCTCGATCGTCTCGAACCAGGTCCGCCGTCCCTCGACGCGGAAGTGCTCGTCCAGCAGCGTGCGGTGCAGCCGCTCGACGATGCCGTTGGACTGTGGCCGCTTCGCCCGCGTCCGCCGGTGCTCGATCTCCTCCAGCTGCAGGAACAGCTCGTAGGGATGCTGGTCCTCCCGGCCGCAGAACTCCCGGCCATTGTCGCTGAGAACCGCCACGACCTTGGTCCCGTGTTCGTCGAAGGTCGGCAGCACGTCGTTGTTCCGCAACTGGACGGCCGTCATCGGCAGCTTGTTGGCATAGAGCCGGCCCCAGGCGTAGCGGCTGTGGCAGTCGATCGCCGTCTGGAGATAGACCTTACCCACCGCCTTCAGCGTGCCGACGAAGAAGGTGTCGACCGCCACCAGGGCGCCGGTGTGCGGTGCCTTGATGTGCCGCTCGCGGAACTCCGGGCTGAACCGCTCGAGCAGCCGGATCTGCTCCTCGCTGAGCTCGATCCGGCGGTCTGCCGTCGTCTTCTCCAGCCGCAGCAGGCGCTCGGTCTTCATCAGCAGCCGTGCCGGCTCCACACCCCGCGGACGCCGCCCGAGGACACCTAAACGCCCTTCAGCGCCAGTTCGTGCGCCACCCGTATCGGGCCGTGGCAGGGATGGGCCAGCGCGTGCTCCAGTACCGCCGTCTCGACCGCTTCCGGCACCCGGTTCGGGTGTGGGCTGCGCGCGACCTCCGGCTCCCGGACCAGCATTTCGAGCGCATCCAGGCGGAAATGCCGGGGTCGCTTCGCCACCGAACTGGCGGCGGTGCCGGGGGCGGCCGACACGGTGCGGTCCCTGCCGCCGCTCGGCCGTGCGACCTGCGTCGCCTCCTCGACCGGGCTGCCCACGCTCCGCCGCAACCGGGCAGCCGGTCGATCAGGCCGTCCGCCGGGACAGCTCGGCGATGGCAGCCCGACCCGCGAGAAATCATCACTCAGTGCCGCGCGGTGGGAGACGGCCCAGCGGTGCTGCATCCCGGCAGTTTGGATGGCGACCGAGAGTGTCCCAGGCAGTTCTACGCGGCGACACAGATTCGGAACTGTCGGTGGTTTCCTGTCCCCGCAACCACGTTCACCGAACGACCAAGAACGCCCGCCGCATCAACGGCGG
>JAYSFH010000037.1:0-10637 GCA_041913405.1 Dongia sp.
GAGCGGATCCAAGAATCCGGTCGATGAGTTCCGCCGCGTCACGGGTGCTGCGATCCGTGCGATCGGCGAGCGCACCGACGTCCAGGTGAGCTTCGCGCCGGGTGCGGCCGGCGGCGGCCAGACCGGCCTCCTGGGCGGCGAAGCGCGGCTGACCGCGCCGTCGCGCCACATGCCGGCCAACGAGGTCGCTTGCACCCGCGGCGAGGCCGATGCGATCGCGCTGAAGCTGAAGCACCACAACGCCAAGACCCACGGCAAGGAAAGCCCGCGCACGCCGCTCGCCCGGGAGATCTTCAACGCGATCGAGACCGCGCGCGTGGAAGCCATCGGCTCGAAGCAGATGGCCGGCGTCCAGCAGAATTTGACGGCCCAGCTGGAAGAGCATTGCCGGCAGAAGGGTTACGCCCGGATCAACGCCAAGCAGGAGAACAACCTCGCCGAGGTGATGCGCCTGCTGGTGCGCGAGGCGGTGACCGGCCAGGCCGTGCCTGCGACCGCGAAGTCGATGGTCGATGCTTGGCGCAGCGATCTCTCCGCCCAGGTGCGCGACGATATCGGCCAGCTCTCCGACGTCGTAGGCAACCAGCGCGCCTTTGCCAAGGCGACGCGGCGCCTGCTGCAGGACATGCAACTCGAGGACATGCAGGAGGATGCGGAATCGGATTCCGACGACGAATCCGAGGACCAGGACGACAACCAGCAGCAGCCCGACGACCAGCAGTCGAAGGGCGGCGAGAAGGATAAGTCGGAATCCAGCGTCGAGATGGAAGCGGACTCTGCTCAGGCCGAGGCCACCGAAGCCGAAGAGGCCGACGACACCGAAGATTCCGACATGGACATGGAAGCCGGCGAGGAGCAGCCCGGCCGTCCCTCCAAGCGCCATGAGCCGGACTTCAACCGCGGCCGCAACGAGCCGGCCTACAAGGCCTTCACCACCCAGTTCGACGAGGTGATCGACGCGGCCGAGCTCTGCGACGCCGACGAGCTGACGCGGCTCCGCCACATGCTGGACCAGCAGCTCAGCCACCTGCAGGCCGTCGTCGCCAAGCTCGCCAACCGGCTGCAGCGGCGGCTGCTCGCCAAGCAGAACCGGTCCTGGAACTTCAATCTCGAGGAAGGCCTGCTCGACGCGGCGCGGCTGCCGCGGGTGATCGTGAACCCGGAGCTGCCGCTCTCCTACAAGCAGGAGAGCGATACCGAGTTCCGCGACACCGTGGTCTCGCTGCTCATAGACAATTCCGGCTCGATGCGCGGCCGGCCGATCACCGTCGCGGCGATGACCGGCGATATTCTCGCGCGCACGCTGGAGCGCTGCGGCGTGAAGGTGGAGATCCTCGGTTTCACCACGCGGATGTGGAAGGGCGGCCAGTCGCGCGAGCATTGGATCGCCGGCGGCAAGCCAAGCAATCCGGGACGGCTCAACGATCTCCGGCACATCGTCTACAAGTCCGCCGACGCGCCTTGGCGGCGCGCGCGCAAGAATCTGGGCCTGATGCTGCGCGAGGGGATTCTCAAAGAGAATATCGACGGCGAGGCCCTGCTCTGGGCGCATCAGCGGCTGATCGGCCGGCCGGAGCAGCGCAAGATCATGATGGTGATCTCCGACGGCGCGCCGGTCGATGATTCGACGCTCTCGGTCAATCCGGGGAATTATCTCGAGCATCACCTCAGGCAGGTGATCGACTGGATCGAGCTCCGCTCGCCGGTGGAGCTGATCGCGATCGGCATCGGGCACGACGTCACCCGCTACTACCGCCGCGCGGTCACCCTGGTCGATGTCGAGCAGCTGGGCGGCACCGTGCTGGAGCAGCTCGCCGCCCTGTTCGAGGAAGATTCAGCACCGGCGCAACGCCGCTTCGCCGCCGCCGGCCGCCGCTAAGCTTTCAAGTCAACACCCGTGACCGGGCTGCGCGCTCGAGGAGCCGAAGCCGGTCGTGCCGGTGCAAGGCGACTTCGGGTCGTCGAACTTGCCGGTGCCCGGGGGCGCGAGCTTCAAGGGCTCGTAATCGTAGTCCATCGTGCTGCTGCCGCTGCCACCGACTGCCGAACTGCCATTGGTACCGCCAAGCGGACCCACGGCACCCGGCCGGCTCGGGCTCGACGGCTTGCCGACGCCGCCTGCCGCCGAGGTCGGTGCTCCGATGCCGTCAGCCAGCGCCAAGGGCGCCGCAACGCCCAGCAGCGCGATGGCGACCACCGCGACGATCGCGAGCCTGGTCTTGGTCTGGATGTTCATCTCTTCGCTCATGGCGAGGACCCTCGCTGTCCAATGCCGCATAGATGGGCAGCAGGCGCGGCGCGCTCAAGTCACTTTGCCGCGCGCATTGCCGCAGCCTGACCTCTGCATTAGAACGGTCCGATAAAACGCCTGGATGTGGGGGAAATCAGCATGTCGGAGATTGAATCCTTCGCGATCAACCTCGCCTGGTGGAACGGCGTCGTCGAAACCCACATCAATTCGTCGGACTACCTGACCCAGGCCTTCCGCCAGGGCGGCGACACGCTGCACCCGATTGAAGCCCAGGAAATCGGTGACATTCGCGGCAAGTCCCTGGTCCACCTGCAATGTCACTTCGGGCTCGACACGCTCTCGCTCGCGCGGCGCGGCGCCCAGGTGACCGGGCTCGACTTCGCCCCCAACGCCGTCGCGGCGGCGCAGGCGCTCGCCGCCGAGGCGAAGATCGACGCGCGTTTCGTGCAGAGCAATGTCTACGACGCGCCGGCCGTACTGGGTGAAACCTACGACATCGCCTTCGTCACCTGGGGCGCCATCGTCTGGCTGCCCGATCTCCACCGCTGGGCCCGCATTGTTGCCGAGGTGCTCAAGCCCGGCGGCTTCCTCTATCTGCTGGAGGGGCATCCGATGGCCCTCAGCCTCGAGCAGAAGAGGGCCGAGGATCCGCTGGTCCCGGGCTGGCCCTATTTCGAGCATCGAATGCCGCAGGTGATCGACGAGGACGGCACCTACGCCAACAAGCAGGCCAAGCTCGCACATACCCGGACCCATGAATGGGCGCATCCCCTGCGGCAGATCTTCGGCGCGCTGCTCGAAGCCGGGCTCGTGATCGAGATGTTCCACGAGCATGACCGGATCGCCTGGCAGCTCTGGCCCTGCCTCGAATACGACGGCAACCGGATGTACCGGCTACCCAAGGACCGCATGCCGCTGCCGCTCAGTTTCTCCCTGCGGGCCAGGAAGCCGGGCTAGCCGCGGTCACCAGGCGTCACCCCAGCCGAGCCGGCGCGCCTGCTTGTAGCGCGCGCCTTCGCGCCGGGTGACCAGGTTGGTTCGCACCCCGCCGTCGCCGGCGCAGAGCTTCAGTTCGACCTTGCCGCTGCCGGCCTGCGGCGGCGCTATGACGCGCGCGGCCGGCAACGCCGCCGCATTCCGCGCGACGGCGACATAGCTGAACTTCTCGTCTTCCCACGGCACCTCGGCGCCCTTGGCCAGAAGATGCGCGCGACTGCGGGCGACGCGGCGGCTGAAGTGGCACCAGTCGGGCGCACCGAGCGGACAGGCTCGTGCATGTGGGCATGGCGCCACGATATTCGCGCCTTGCTGCAAGAGCAGGTCGCGCGCATCGAGGATGCGCCGCCACCCCGCCGGCGTGCCGGGCTCGACGACCAGCAACACGCCGCTCGTGAGTGACCATAGCCGTTCGACGAGTCCCGCGCGTTGTTCAACCTCAAGCTCGTCGAGGACGTAGGCGACGGTTACGAGGTCGCCGGTCGCAGAGGCCGGCGCATCACTGCGCCAGTCGATCGCGGCGACGCCGGCGTGCGGTGCGAATTCCGCGCCAAACTTGCGCATCGCCGCGCTGGCTTCGATCAGCGTTGCAGCATCGAGATAGGGCCAGCAATCACGGGCGGCCCAGAGCGCGGTGCCGGGTCCGGCGCCGAAATCCAGCAGGCTGCGCGGTACGAAGTCCGGACGCACGCCATGTCATCGCCGACGTGCAGGCGGCCGTCGCGCAGCTCGGCACGATAGCGCTGGGACAGGCGGTCCGATGCGGCAGCGAGGTCGCGGGCGGCGACGCCGTCAAGCGCGGCATCGACGGCCTGGCGCAAAGCCCGCGGGAGTTCCATGGATCAGCGGCTGGCTTCGATCATCAGCTCGGCGATCTCGACCGCATGCATCGCCGGGCCACGATCGCCGAACAGCTGGCCGGTGACGAAGACGCCTTCGATCAGCAGCAGCAGGCCGTCGGCCAGCACCGGCGGGCGTTTCGCACCCATGCCCTTCGCCATCTCGGTCAGTCGCGCGCGCAGACGCTGCTTGTGATCCTCGGCGACCAGGCGCGCCGGATGATCGCCGGTCGGGTACTCGACCGCCGCGTTGCTCAGACCGCAGCCGCGATAGTCGGGACGCTGCGCGCGCTCGCCGAGGCCGCGGATGTAATCGAGGATCTGCGCCTTGGGATCATCCGGATGCTTTTCCGCAGAGTGGTTGAAGCGCACCCAGAACTCGCCGTCATAATCGCGCAGGTAAGCAGCGGCGAGTTCGTCCTTCGAGGTGAAGCTGCGATAGAGGCTGGGCTTGGTGACGCCGGCCTTGGAGACGATCTCATCAACCCCGACCGCGCGGATGCCCTCGCGGTAGAACAGTTCGCGCGCGGTCTTGCGGATCCGATCGACCGCCAGAATCGGCTTGCCCTCGGGCTGGGCTGTCGCGCGGGGAGAGTTTTTCTTAGTCATATCAGAAGATTAAAACTCCAGTTGACACCCGTACGGACCGGTACGTATATAGGCAATCTCGCAGTACGTACCGGTTAGTAATATGAAGATAATCCGTCGCGCGCCGTTTGGAAAGAACTATGCGTTCGTGGTGGTGGGAGTGGCCTTTCTCAGCCTGCTGGTCGCGGCCGGGCAGCGCGGCGCGCCCAGCGTCCTGATCCAGCCATTCGAGCAGGCCTTCGGCTGGGACCGTGCGACGATCTCGTTCTCGGCCAGCCTCGGCATCCTTTGCTACGGCTTGATGGGGCCATTCGCAGCGGCGCTGATGCAGCGTTTCGGCATCCGCCGCGTGATCATGTGCGCGCTGACGCTGATGTCGATCGCGATCGCCGCCAGCTATTTCATGACCAAGGCCTGGCAGCTCATTCTGCTCTGGGGCCTGTTGTCCGGCGTCGGCTCGGGCTGCGTCGCCTTGGTGCTGGCGGCGACCATCGTGGCGCGCTGGTTCACCACGCATCGCGGCTTGATCATGGGCATCATGACTGCGAGCACGGCGAGCGGCACGCTGATCTTCATCCCCGGCCTCGCCTGGATCGCCGAGAATGGCGGCTGGCAGCCCTTGGTGCTGGTGGTTGCGGCCGGCACCGCGGTGATGATCCCGGTGGTGTTCTTCCTGCTGCCGGAATGGCCGTCCAATCTCGGGCTGCGCCGCTATGGCGCGACACCGGAGGAAGCCGATCCGGCACCGGACCGGCGCAACCTGGTGTCGCTTTCACTGGGCACGCTTGGTCGCGCCGCCAAGACCAAGGCTTTCTGGTACCTGTTCGCAACCTTCTTTGTCTGCGGCTTCACCACCAACGGCCTGGTGGGCACGCATCTCATCGCCTTCTGCGGCGATCACGGCATCGTCGAGGTGCAGGCGGCCGGCCTCATGGTCACGATGGGAATCTTCGACCTGATCGGCACGACCGCCTCGGGCTGGCTCACCGACCGGTTCGATCCGCGGAAGCTGCTGTTCGTCTATTATGCGCTGCGCGGCCTCTCGCTCATGTATCTGCCGTACTCGGATTTCGACTTCTACGAGCTGGCCATCTTCGCGGTGTTCTACGGCCTCGACTGGATCGCCACAGTGCCGCCGACCTTGAGGCTGATCCAGGAGAATTACGGCATGGCGGATTCGCCGATCATCTTCGGCTGGATCGGCGCCGGGCACCAGATCGGCGCCGCCAGCGCCGCCGTCTTCGCCGGCTGGATGCACAACTGGCAGGGCAACTACGTGCAGGCCTTCGTGATTGCCGGCTTCACCGGCCTGATCGCCGCGGTGATCTCGCTGCTGATCACGCGGCCGAGCAAGGACGCCGTGAAACTGAAGCCGGCGGTGGCGGCGGAATAGCGCCGCCGCCTATCCAGCTACCCGATATTCCGCTTCAGGAATTCGATGGTCCGGTCCCAGGCGATGCGCGCGTCTTCCTTGTCGTAGTTCTGGCCGGTCGGGTTGGCGAAGGCGTGGTTGGCGTCGTAGCTGTAGATGTCGTGCGGCTTGTTGGCTTCCTTCATGTTCCCGCCGAAGGCCTTGACCATCTCCGGGTTGATGAAAGTGTCCTGCTTGCCGAACTGGCCGAGCACCGGGCCTTTCAGTTTGCGGAGCTCCGCTGCCGGCTTGTCGACCCGGCCGTAATAGATCACCGTCGCATCGACCGGATGGGCGATCGAGGCATTCAAGGACCAGCCGCCGCCGAAGCAGAAGCCCAGGGTCGCGACCTTCCCGTTCACCTCTTTCATGGCGTAGAGATAATCGATCCAGGCGTTCGTGGTCTCGGTCGCCTCCTCGTCCTTGACGGCGCCCATCGCCGCCTTGGCGCCATCGGGATCGGTCGCGACCTTGCCGTCATAGAGATCGATGGCGAGACCGACGAAGCCGTTGGCGGCCAGCTCGGACGCGACCGCCTTTATCTGGTCGTTCAAGCCCCACCATTCGTGGATGATCATCACGCCGCCCGCGGGAACCGTAGCCGGCAGCGCCAAGGCCGCGGAGACCGAGCGCCCGCTCGGCGTCTTCACGGTGACGGTCTCCAATCCGGCGGCGGCCTGCGCCACGCGGACCGGATCGGCGAGCAAGGCGGCGAGCGACAGTCCGGCAAAGCCGGTCAGGACATCGCGGCGGGCTGGAGAACGGAGATAGGCTTTGAGCTCGGTCATCGGGGCCTCCTCGTTTTCGGATAATCGGGGGAAGGAAGGATCGGAAAGAAGAAAGGCATTATCGCCGAGGCGCGGCGGCGCAAAAGCCCCGACGCAGCCCTTGCCGCTTTTGTGATCTCGACCCTGGCCCCGACTCGGACTGTTCGACTATGCTGCGTCCCCTTGAGTCGCACCATCGTGGGAGCTTGTCGATGCGCCTGACCCTGCAACGCGGCACGGCATTGATTGCCGTGGTCGCCGCTTTGGGTGCGGGCGTGATGAGCGCCGCACCGCTCGCCTCCGCCGGCGAGGACGAGGCCCGCCAGTTCATGCAGGCCGGCGAATACGACAAGGCCATCCAGGAATTGCAGCCACTGGCCGACCAGGGCAGCCCGACCGCCGAGTACCTGCTGGGCGAGATCTATTTCGGCGGCCACGGCGGCGACATGCAGCAGTCGCTGAAATGGATGACCGCCTCGGCCGAGCAGGGCTATGCCCAGGCCCAGGCGCGGCTCGGCATCATCTACGCCAAGGGGCTGGGCGTGCCGGTCAACAATATCGAGGCCTATCGCTGGTTCTCGCTCGCCGCCCAGGGCGCCGATCCCAAGGCGCAGCTGAAGACCGTCTCCGAGGCCAATCGCGACGTCATCGCCAAGCGCCTGTCGCCGGCCGAGCGGCAGCAGGCCGAAGGCATGGTTCAATCCTGGCGCGCGGCCGGAACGCCGCTGATCGCGTCACCGGGGCAAAGCGAAGGCGTGATCGGGAAGGTCGGCGAGATCATTCCCGGCATCCGCATCCAGCTCGCGGCGGTGAAGAATGCCGACGAGGCGACACCGGAATGGAGCCGGCTGCAGAAAGCACTGGGCGGCCAGCTCGACGGGCTGGTGCTGACCGTGGAATCGGTCGATCTCGGCACCAAGGGCATCTATCACCGCATCCAGGCCGGCCCCTTCGCAGACAAGGCCGCCGCTTCGGCCAAGTGCGAGGTCATCAAGCAGATGAAGCACGACTGCCTGGTCGTGGTGCGCAAGGCACAAGGCTGACAGCTAACTTGCCCCCGGCGTGACGCCGGTCACGACCCGCACCGTCTCTCGTATTTTCCACCGTCATTCCGCGGTAACATCTGAACCGTGATCGCGCGCGCTGCGTCTTAAGCGCCGAACGCGATCCTTCGGGGGATGATCATGGGTAAACTGCGGCAAGCGTTGCGCGCCGATCTCCAATCGGAGCGTGCGGATCGGAAATTCGGCAGCGGCTGGATCAGCGGCGTGCTGGCGCTGGCATGTTCATTGGCCGGCCTGATCACCGTGCTTTGCATCCGCTATCCGAACCTCCTCACCACGCCGATGCTGCGCGAGCAGCTCGACGTCGGCATCGTGCGACTGGCGCTGCACGTCGTGCTGATCCTGGGTTTCCTGCTGGCGGTGCTGAACCTCGCCTTGCGCCGGCAGAAGATCATGGGCTTCACCGCGGTGACCGGCATCCTGATCGCCACCCTGCTCGGCGGCTCCAAGGCGGAGACCAGCGACGTGCTGGATACAGGAGTCTATTTAGGGCTCGACTGGTTCCTGATGAACCTCGCCTTCCTCGGCATCATCTTCATTCCGCTGGAGCGGATCTTCGGCCGCCTGAGGGAGCAGTCGATCTTCCGACAGGACTGGCGTGCGGACCTGTTCTATTTCCTGGTGAACTCGCTGCTGGTGCAATCGCTGACCTATCTCTCGCTGAAGCCGGCGCTGACCGTGGTCGCCAACACGCAATGGACCGAACTGCGCGCGCTGATGGCGAGCCAGCCGGTCTGGCTGCAGTTCCTCGAGATCATGTTCTTGACCGATCTCGTGCAATACTGGGTGCACCGCCTGTTCCACCAAGTCCCGTTCCTGTGGAAGTTCCACGCGGTGCATCACTCGGCCCAGGCGATGGACTGGATGGCGGGCTCGCGCATGCATCTCTTCGAGATCGTGGCGCTGCGCGGCTTCACCGTCATCCCGATGTATGCCCTGGGCTTTGAGGAGACGGCACTCAAGGCCTATATCCTCTATGTCTTCCTGCACTCGACCTTGCTGCATGCGAATGTGCGCTTCGACTTCGGCCCGCTGAAGCATGTGATCGCCACGCCGCAATTCCATCACTGGCATCACGGCATCGAGAAGGAAGCGATCGACGTCAATTTTGCCGTCCATTTCCCGCTGCTCGACAAGGTCTTCGGCACCCATCACCTGCCGGGCAAGGACTGGCCCTCGGGCTACGGCGTCGGCGGGCATCCGGTGCCGGACGGCTACTGGAACCAGTTCGTTTACCCACTGAAACCCGCGCGCCCTTCTTGAAACGTCATGCCCGGACCTGATCCGGGCATCTCTCTCCGCGTGGAACCAGATTCCCGGGTCAAGCCCGGGGATGACGATTGCTTTACAGGATTGTGAGTGGCGAGAGGCGGTTCCCGCGCGGATTCCAGCCGGATTGATCTTGTCTGCCGCAGTGCAACACTGCATTCTCCCCCGCATCGCGGGTGGAGTATCGGATGGTCAGCACGGTTGCGGCGGAGAAGCAGGGGCCCTTGCCCAAGGCGACGACGGCCCCTTCGCGCACTGCCTGGATCGACATGGCCCGCGGCCTGGCCGAGGTCTCGGTCGTCACCTTCCACATCCTGCAGGCGATGGACAATGCCGGGCTGACGCCCGAGGGCCTGTTCGATTTCTGGACTCCGGTCGGTGACATGATCCGCATGCCGCTGATGATGTTCGTCGCCGGCCTGTTCGTCGAATACTCGCTCCGCAAGGGGCCGAAGGCCTATTTCACCGGCAAGACCCAGCGCGTGGTCTGGCCCTATATCGTCTGGGCCCATGTCTATTCGATCTACTGGTATGTGAAGCCCTCGGACTTCGACAGCCGGAGCCTGAACGACGTGCTGCTGACGGTGTTCATGCCGGGCTCGCATCTCTGGTTCCTGCAGTCGCTGTTCATCTACTATGTCGCGGTCTATTTCCTGCTGAAGCGCGGCCTGAAGACCACCTTCGCGATCTCAATCCTGGCGCTGGCGATCATTCCCTTCTTCGAGGCGGAAGAGATCCGGCGCCTGCCCTACCTGTTCCTGTTCTTCCTGTTCGGCATCGGCTTCAACCGGATCTTGCGGGCCAAGGGATTCCCGTTCGGGCCGGTGGTCGGCTGCGTGCTGATCGCGCTCGCGATCGCGGTGCCGGTGCTGATCACCGATGCGCTCGGCTTCTCGAAATACCAGCTGGTCGCGATCCCGGCCTCGATCATCGGCGTGCTGGCCTGCCTGCAGGTGTCACGCTTCCTGGTGCATGTGCCGGGGGTGAACTGGCTGCTGAATCTGTTCGGCACCTTCTCGCTGGAGATCTACTGCGCGCATGTCGTGTTCTCGTCGCTGACGCGCCAAGTGCTGGTAAAGCTGTTCGGCTGGGACAGTTTCTGGCCGATCTTCCTCGCCTGCACCACGGCCGGCCTGTTCCTGCCGATCGTGATGGCGCTGGTGCTGCGGCGGATCGGCCTCGACGTGGTGTTCGAATGGCCGAAGCACCTGTTCCGCCGCGAGAAGCCGGTCGAGGCGCAGAACTTCTGAGCTAGCCCGCGCGCGCCTTCATCTCCTCGGCCAGTCCGGCGCGGCTCTTCAGCAGCTGCGACCAGCCGCTGCTGCCGATGTTGCCGCCGTCAACCACCAGATCCTGCCCGCAGACGAAGCTGCCGGCATCGCTGGCGAGGTAGAGCGCCGCCTGCGCGACGTCCTCGGGCAGGCCCGCGCGCGGCAGCGGCTGGAAGGCGGC